>JBDSAM010000068.1:0-7208 GCA_039922135.1 Blastocatellia bacterium | reverse complement strand
GCTAGATTGAGTTGTTTTGCTGGTCTGTTTCCTACCTACTTGCTTCCCACTGGCTTGCTTCCCACTGGCTTGCTTCCCACTGGCTTGCTTCCCACTGGCTTGCTTCTTTGATGATGAAGCTCGTTTCGATTTCGCTTGGGCCGTCAAAGAAGCTCCCACGCAGACGACGAGAAAAACCATTACCCACGACGTCATAGAGACGCGAAAATTCTTCCTCATTTTAATCCCTTTAATCCCTTTCTATAGCCTGTCTTGCTGGTGGTGGCTGTAGACAGGGCTTGGGGGCAACTAGCTTTGCTAGGCTAGCGCCAGACAATAATACTTCAGCAAAGTTTTCCAACGTTTGTTAACTCTGTATGTAAGGGTCACTTGAATCATCGGCTTTAAGTGCAAAGCCGGGGGGTAGCGCACGGCGCGCAGTGTAGCAAAACCTATCCGGCAGGACAACTACAGGCTTCCCGGCTTCACGGCGTGAACTTCTGGGGGCTTGTGCTATTCTTAGCGCCAAACCGGCATCGGCGGTTTTTCTTATTGATAGATCACAAATGAAAGCTCTGAATTTTTAATGCGGCCAAGGGCCCGTGGCAGAGTAAATCTTCAATTGATTCAGCAGAGAATATGCACGATTGGTGGTCATTTATCGTCTGGGGCTGGAGTTTGCTCGAACTCAGACATTTGATTGACATTCTTATTGTCGCCGTCCTGATCTATGAATTGCTCAGGCTGGCGCGGGGGACTCGTGCGGTTCAGATGGGCGTCGGCCTGGTATTAGTGGCGATTTTGTATGGGGTCTCCAGGCAGTTCGGGTTGAGCACTGTGCAGTGGGTTTTGCGTAACGCGGCCTTTTATGTGGGCTTTGCTGTCATCGTAGTTTTTCAGCAAGAGATTCGCGCGGCGCTGACTCGGTTGGGCAATAACATCCGTCTGCCTTTCGCCCGGCAGAAGCAGCGTGCCCGGAATCCGTTCGGGCAGGAATGGTACGACGAAGTGGTCTTGGCAGCTACGTCACTGGCTTCGGAAAAGCTGGGCGCGTTGATTATCTTCGAGCGGGAAGTCGGATTGAAGACTTACATTGAGAGCGGCATCCGGTTGGACGCGCGTATCAGCTACGATCTGCTGGTGACGATCTTTGATAAGAATACAACGCTGCATGATGGCGCGGTCATTATCAGCAATAACCGCGTGGCGGCGGCTTGTTGTTTTCTGCCGCTGACGCAGAATCCTATGATTTCGCGCGAACTCGGCACGCGGCATCGCTCCGCCATTGGCGTGACCGAAGACGGTGACGCTTTCGCCGTCATTGTGTCTGAAGAAACCGGGGTCATCTCTTTTGCCGTAGAAGGCAAGCTGAAACGCAATCTGGACGGCCCCGGATTGCGCCGCTTGATCCAGGAGGGGATGGAACCCTGGCGTAGCGAGGAAGAGTCCGATGAGTTGGAGACGGAAGAGCGCGAGCGCGAACGAGAAATTGACGAACTGGTTTCAGCGCGCAAGCGTGGCCGCCAATCCATCTATCTGCCGAACAACGCCGCACAGAATGAAGAGATGCAGGAGGAGACAACGCTGTGAAACCGTCTGATCTTTCTGATGATATTCTACGGCTGGTTTCGCCCGCACGCCTGTGGCAGCGACTGCGCCACCTTCACGTCGAACACAAAGGATTGAAACTGCTGTCTCTGGCGCTGGCAATTTTGCTGTTCATTGTTTCACGCCAGCCGGTCAGCGATGTCAGGCTGTTCAATGTTCCGCTGGAATACCGAGGCCAGAGTTCGAGTGTTGAAATCAGTGGCGATGCCGAACAAACGGTCAGCGTGCGGGTGCGCGGACCACGTGATGTTGTGCGCAACCTGATGCCCAGTCAGCTTTCCGTCGTCGCCGATCTGTCGCATAAAGAGCCTGGTGAACGCGTGGTGCAACTGCATGCCGACGACGTGACATTGCCAGATAACAGCATCAGGGTGACTCAGATCGAACCCGCCAGCATTCGTTTAATGCTTGAGCCGAAGATGAAAAAGCGCGTTGCCATCAAAGCACAATTTATGGGACAGCTCCCAGCCGATTTGGAGATGTATCACGCCACCGTCGAGCCATCGGAAGTTGAACTTGAAGGGCCACAGTCACAACTCAACAAGGTCAACCTGGTGCTGACCGAGACCGTCAATTTGAGCGGACGCGACAAGGATTTCCAAGCCACGGTGGACGTGGAAACTCCTCATCGCTCATTGCGAGTCCTGACGCCCAGCCCGATCAAGCTTTCCATCGAAATCGGCGAACGACGCAGTCTCAAACGCTTCGGCGACATTCCTGTAACCTGGCCTGACCCGCCAGCGGGCGGACGGCTGCTAACCAAAACAGTTGAAGTCGAACTTTACGGCACTCACTCATTGATCGAATCGCTGCGAGCGAAAGACCTGTACGTCGAAGTGAAGACCATCAACTGGTCAAACGGCGCAGGAGTGGCCGAGCCGACGGTGACACTGCCAGAGACAGCCGCAAAACGTATCGAAGTGCGCAATGTTTTTCCGAAAGAAGTGAGGTTGAAAAGATAATATGGTGGAATTTTTTGGGCCAAAAGAGGTGAAACTAAAAAGGTAGTATGGGGAAATTTTTTGGAACAGACGGCATTCGAGGCTATGCGGGCGAATCGCCGCTTGATGAACGAACCATCGAACGCATTGGCTATTCGTTGGCAACAGAATTGACAGCCAGGCTTGGACGCGCGCCGCAAATAATCATCGGGCGTGACACGCGCGAATCCGGCGATTGGATCGAATCCGCTGTCGCCCGTGGCGCAATCACAGCCAAAGCTGACGTTAAGTCCGCTGGTTTTATCACAACCCCAGGCGTGGCATATGTCACGCGAGCGCTCAATGCCGATGCGGGAGTTGTGATCTCGGCCTCGCACAATCCATATCATGACAACGGCATCAAAATCTTCGCGCCTTCCGGCCAGAAGCTGGACGACGCTGCGGAACAAGCCATTGAACGCGACCTTGAGACCGATGCCAGCAGCTTAAAGACTTGGCCTCCCATCGTTGACGCAATCATTTACACCGATGCCAGTTTGAAGGAGAAGTATCTAAACTTCCTGCGCGACGAGGTTGGAGCTGGGCTGAATCTGAGTGGGTTGAAGCTGGTGATTGATTGCGCAAATGGCGCATCTTACGAACTCGCGCCAAAACTGTTTGACGCGCTCGGCGCGCAAGCTGTGCTGATCAACACGGAGCCAAACGGGCGCAACATCAATCTGAATTGTGGTTCGCTGCATCCCGAAACGCTGCAACAGGCCGTGCTGGCGGCAAAGGCCGATGCCGGTCTGGCATTTGACGGCGATGCTGATCGGTTGCTGATGGTGGACGAGCGTGGGCAATTGGTGGACGGCGATCAAGTTCTTTTTGTGATGGCCGAATACTGGGCCGCGCAGGGCAAGCTGGCGGGCAATCGCGTTGTTGCAACCGTGATGAGCAATATGGGATTGGAGGTGGCCCTGGCCGAGCGAAACATCACGCTCGTCAGGACTGCGGTCGGTGACAAGAACGTGCTGGATGAATTGCTGAAAAATGGCGGCAGCATCGGCGGCGAACAGTCCGGCCACGTGATCTTCCCTGAAATCAGCCTAGCCGGTGACGGGATGCTTACCGCGCTGGAAGTCCTGCGCGTAATGGTCGATTCGAAACGGGCTTTGGGCGATCTGGCCAGCGGATTCACGCGCTACCCGCAGGTTATCGTCAACGTACGCGTCGCGCGCAAACCGCCGCTTGATTCGATGGCTTCCGTCAAAGACGCCATGAGCAAAATTGAAAATGAATTGGCCGGGAATGCCGGGAAGGGAAGATTGCTGGTGCGCTACTCCGGCACCGAGAATCTGGCGCGCGTTATGATCGAAGGGCAGAACGAGACAACGATTCGCGAGCAGGCAGAAACACTGGCGAAGCTGATTAAAGAACAGATCGGGCAAACCAAATAATCAGTCAAGCATAAGGGGCAAAGAACCGAGAAGGGAATAGACACCTCTTCAATTCTTTGCCCCCTTGTTTTGCCCTTTGCGTTGAAAGCCTCGGGCGTTATGCCGGTAGCAAGCCTTTCATCTCGCGCACTACGCGCGCCACCTCTTCCTGATCGGCCAGCGCAATCATAAAGAATTTGTAGCCTTCGCTGATGCAAATGACGCCATTGGCAAAAAACCAAATGCCGTTCAGCAATGGATTCCCGCCTAGGATCAGACTTACCGGAAAGCCCGTCACCGTCACGCCAGAAAAAGCCGCGCCGATCATCGAAGCGCCTGCCGCCACACTGAATGCGCCCAGTAGCGGCGCGCCGACGTATTTGGTCATGTTTCGCTGAAATTCGATGCGCCCGCGCTCGGCTTCATCCAGCTTGCCTTCAGCCAGCATCTTCTCCTGCTCTTTCAAATAATCGTTGTATTTCTCGGTCAGTTTGCGAATGCCAACAATGGGCAGCGCGCTGTGAAAGAACCAATAGCCCGAAGCGCCTGCGCCCAGAATCGCCGCGCCCAAGTCCGGCAAGGTCGAACCCGCGCGAATCCCTGCAATCATCGAAAACGTCACGGCGGCGGTCTTGCCCGGATTGTCTTTCACCCAGACGCGAGTTTTTTCATACCCGGTCACCGCCGCTTCGGCCACGCGTGCGCCAGCCGTGCCCGCGTTGTATGCCTGTTCGGCGCGTTTGTAATAAGTCTTGGCGCTGCCGAAGACTTCGCGCGCGGTTTCTTCGGTTACTTTTGAAAATTGCTCGGCTCCAGTCTGCGCGGCTTGCGTTCCTTGTTTAATGGTTTCTTCGGTTTTAGTCGCGACTTTTGAAGCGGTGTCCCGCAGGTTGTCGGTGACCTTGTGTTCTTCGTCGAATTTGTTGAATTGCTCGCGCGCGACGGTGGCGGCTTGCCCGGCTTTGTCGCCCGCCTTTCGCGCGGCTTCGTTGGCGGCGGTGACGCCTTGGTCAAACTTGTTTTTCAGGTCGTACTTTTCGTCCAGGTCTTGCGCCGTGCGCTTCGCCGCGTCGCGCAGTTGATCAAAGATGCTATTAGCCATTTCACTTCCTCCAATGATTTTGTTGTGGGTTGTGATGATAGCCTACGCCTGCCTGTCGGCTAAAGTTCACTTTCGGCCTAAGCCATCTTCCACCGGCATCACCGAATCGTGCCGTCTTTTGATGGAGGCAGCGGCTGGCCGATGTTTGATTGTCTGGTGGATTGATTGCGCGGACTGCGATGCGAATTTATACTCCGCGCCTTTTAGCGGGTTTGCCAGGTTGTGCGAACAACTCCCAGACCACACAAAGAAAGCCTGAGGTAAGGAACGTACCGCATGAGCCAAGTCGTCATCGAGAACCCAATCATCAATTCGCCCTTCGACGAGCCGACTTGCCATTTTCAGTTTACCGACGAAGGCATCACGAATGAGATCGTTGATGGCCGCCGGACCAGTTCGTATTTCGTGCCCATCGCCAAGTCCAAGAAGAAGTCCAAGCAGCTTCAGTTCGACACGGAATGGACACAAGACCGGATTGAAGAAAATAAGCTGGTCAATGACATTCGCCGCCGCGTTGCCATGTGGCGGCAGGGAGGCTATGTCGGCGTGACGCCCACCACCGCGCGGCTGATTGCCTACTGGACGGATCCGAACCGCGAGAAGAAACTCTTTTTCTGCCAAAACGAAGCCCTTGAAACTGCCATCTAAATTGCCGAGGTTGCCAAAAAATACGACGATGCCTGGATCGAAAACGCGGTCCGCGCCGCGAACGACACATCGAATCCGGGGCTGCCGCGCACGGCGTTCAAGATGGCAACCGGCTCCGGCAAGACCGTCGTCATGGCCATGCTTATCGCCTGGCACACGCTGAACAAGCGCACCAACCCGCATGACGCACGCTTTTCCGACACCTTTCTGATTGTCACGCCCGGCATTACCATCCGCGATCGGCTGCGCGTGCTGCTGCCGCACGACCCGGAGAGCTATTATCGCCAGCGCGACATCGTTCCGGCTCAATTCCAGGACCAACTGGGGCAGGCCAAAATCATCATCAGCAACTACCACGCTTTCCAACTGCGCGAGAAGGTCGCCGCAGGCAAGATCACGAAATCCATTCTTGTCGTTCGGCAGCAGCCCGGACAGCAGTCGGCCGGACAGCCAAGCCCGTTCACCGAAACTCCCGATCAGATGGTGCGCCGCGTTTGCCGCGAATTTGAACACCAGGAAAAACATCATCGTCCTGAACGACGAAGCCCATCACTGTTACCGCCGTAAACCCGACAGTGAAGACGAAGCGCTGACCGGAGATGATCGCGTCGAAGCCAAAAATCGCGACGAAGAAGCCCGCATCTGGATTTCCGGCATCCAGGCAGTGAAAGCCAAGATCGGTGTCAAAGCCATTTACGATTTTTCGGCCACGCCGTTTTTCCTGCGCGGTTCGGGCTACCCCGAAGGCACGCTGTTTCCGCAACTGCTGGGCATCGCCAAACGCTGGATGGCCGAATGCGTCAGGCTGAAAGACAACACCTTCCCGCAATTGCTGCTGCTGATTGAATTCGCGCACGACGCTGCCGACCGCATCTACAAAGCCATCGTCGCTTCGACCGACGGCACGGCTGCGCTCAAACCCATCTTGCGCCCGTATGACACGCTCGGTTCCACTCGTTATGTGGACTTCGACACCACCCGGCCCGTCTTCGCCACGCTCGCCGACAAGTGCCATCTCTCCCACGTCGTAGCCGATACCGATTCGTGGGAACAGAAGCTGGCCCAGGCCATGGAAGACATGCCCGAAGTCATTCGCTACGTGAAGAATCACAATCTGGGTTTCACCATTCCCTACACGCTGAACGGCGAGGAAAAAAATTACATCCCGGACTTCATCGCCTGCATTGACGACGGTCACGGCCCGGACGACCTGTTGAACCTGATCGTCGAAGGCAGCGGCCAGCAGAGAAAAGACAAGGCCGCCAAGGTGGCTACGGCGAGCACGCTGTGGGCACCGGCCATCAACAATCACGGCGGCTTCGGGCGCTGGGCATTCATCGAAATCGCCGACCCGTGGGACGCACAAAATCATATCCGGGGATTTCTATAGCAGATTACATTTGCTTGCGACCGACGGGGATACAGGAGGGCGAAGCCTTTGGAGTGCGGCGGCTCGACGCCGCTTTCGCTTTCGCCTAAGACCGCCTGCGGGGAAACGGTGTTTCCGATTGC
>JBDSAM010000067.1:0-5265 GCA_039922135.1 Blastocatellia bacterium | reverse complement strand
TCACTCCCAAACCATCCGCACCCGCGCAGCGCACGCAACCGGCGACCAGCGCATCAACTCCTTCGGCATAGGCGGAGAGATTGAAATCCGCTCCGGTCTGCTGACGCAGAAACAAGTCATTACTTCGCCGCTGCTCCATTTTGGACTGGGCGAAAATACGCAAACCGATGTCGCGCGCATCGTCTGGCCGACCGGCGCGGTGCAGGCAGAGTTTGAATTGAAAGCCGACAGTTCGGTGCTGGCCGAACAGCGGTTGAAAGGTTCGTGCCCGACGTTGTTTGCCTGGGACGGCAAGCAGATGAGCTTCGTCAAGGACTGTTCGCCGTGGAATCCGGCGCTGGGCTTGCACATTAACGCGCAAGTCGTCGCCAACGTCGAACAAACCGAAGAATGGTTCAAGATCCCCGGCAGTGCCATCGCACCGCGCGCCGATTCATCCGGAAGCTTTTATGATTTGCGCATCACGGGCGAATTGTGGGAAGCGTTTTACATTGACCAATACTCGATGATGGCCGTGGATCATCCGGCGGGCACCGAAGTATTCACCGACGAACGCTTCACGATGCCGCAATCGAAGCCGCAGCTTTATCTGAGCAAAACGCCCAAGCCTTTTGCCAGCGCCAAAGATGATCGCGGGCAGGACGTGTGGGCCATCGTCAACAAGCTGGATCAGCAATATCTGGACACTTTTGGGCGCGGGCAATACCAAGGCGTGACGCGTGACCATTGGGTGGAACTGGAACTGGGCGAAGACGCGCCGCTCGATAAAAAGCTTTACTTGATTGGCCACGGCTGGCTGCATCCGACCGACGCGACGATCAACATTGCTATTGGGCAGGGCAATTCCGCGCCACCGCAAGGGTTGAGCCTGGAAGTGCTGGATGAAAAAGGGAATTGGGTTGTGGCGAAACCCGGCTTGGGCTTCCTATCGGGTAAGCTGAAGACGATGGTGATTGATCTGGACGGTGTTTTTCATACTGACGCGCCGCGGCGCTTGCGGCTGCGGACGAATCTGGAAATTTACTGGGATAAGCTGGAATGGGCGGAAGCAGCAGCTTTTAGCAAAAGCCCTGGTGATCAAGTCAAAGTTCAGCGGCTTGAAACAGCAAGCGCCGATCTGCGCTATCGAGGTTTTTCCGAAATCACTCAGGTGAATGCTTCTTCGCCTGAACTGCCGGATTACAACCGGCTGGAAGGCACCGCGCAGAAGTGGCGCGATTTGGCGGGCTATTACACGCGCTACGGTGACGTCCGCGAATTGCTGGCGAAGACCGACGACCGGATGCTGATCATGAACGCGGGTGACGAATTGCGGCTGAAGTTTAAGGCGCTGACCAGCCCGCCCGCCGGATGGACGCGCGATTTCGTAATGATCGGCGACGGTTGGACGAAGGACGGCGATTACAACTGCACGTATGCGGCGACGGTGCTGCCGCTCCCCTTTCACGGGATCAAGGATTACAATCAAGCCTCTACCCGACTTGAAGACAATCCGGCTTACAAACGCTCTCCACTGGACTGGCAGGTGTACCACACCCGCTACATTACACCGGACTATTTTATAAAAGCGCTGAGATAGACACTGGAAGTATGCAAACCCGTTTTTCGCGAATCGCCCTTATTCTTTTTTTTATTGGCTTGCTGGCTTTCCCGCTGGTTTACAAGCGGCTGGCGGCGCGCAATAAAGCGGCAGTGACAACGACGGCAAATCCCTCTTCTGCGCTGGTGCGTTACGGCTTCAGCCTGACGGAGTCGGCGAAGGCCTCCGGCATTGGGTTCAAACATTCCGCGCCGATACTGGACGCCAAGCTCAGTCACATTATGGAGCAGGTTGCTTCTATGGGTGCGGCGGTATCGGTGGCGGATTTTGACCGCGACGGATGGCAGGACATTTACATCACCAACAGCGGCGAAGGCAGTCACAACGCGCTTTATCGAAACCTGGGCAACGGCTCATTCCAGGATGTTGCCGAAGCAATGGAGGTGACTGGGGATAACTCGCGCGCGAGCGGCGTTTCGATGGGCGCGGTGTGGGGCGATTACGACAACGATGGTTACGAAGACCTGTTCATTTACAAGTGGGGCAGGCCGGAGCTTTTTCGTAATGACGGCGGAAAAGGCTTCACGCGTGTCAGCGAGCAGGCCGCGTTGCCGAAGTGGGTCAATGCCAATACGGCGATCTGGTTCGATTATGACCGCGACGGGAAGCTGGATTTGTTTATCGGCGGCTACTATTCGGAAACCGTTGACCTATGGAATCTGAAAGACACGAAGATGATGCCCGAAAGCTTCGAGTATGCCTTGAACGGCGGGCGCAAATACCTTTTTCATAATTTGGGCGATGGTAAATTTGAAGACGTCAGCGAAAAGATGGGCCTGAAATCCACGCGCTGGGCGCTGGCGGCAGTCGCAGCGGATTTGCGCGGCACGGGCTATCCCGATCTGTTCATCGCCAATGATTACGCGGTGTCTGAACTATTCTTCAATGACGGGGGCAAGAAGTTTCGCGAAGCCGGCAAACAAACTGGCGTCGGGTACGCGCCCAAAAGCGGGATGACAGCCGCAGTGGGCGACGTGCTGAATCGCGGGCAGTTTGGTATTTACGTCACGAACATTTCTGAAGAAGGCGTACTGGTGCAGGGCAATAATCTGTGGATGCCGAAGACGGGAACGTCAGGCGACAACATCAAATATGAAAACCTAGCCAACGCCATGGGCGTCGAACTGGGCGGCTGGAGCTTCGGCGCGCAGTTCGGCGATTTGAACAATGACGGCTTCCAGGACATCTACGTGACCAACGGCAACGTGTCGCTGGATAAAGAAAAAAGCTACTGGTACGACTATTCGAAAGTCGCGGGCGGCAACAAAGCGATCATCTCTGACGCTGCGAATTGGCCTCCCTTAAATGGTCGCAGCCTGTCGGGCTATCAGAAAAAACGCATTTGGATCAACGACGGCGCGGGTTCATTCAAGGAAGTCGCTCAACTGGTCGGCGTGAACGATGTATTTGACGGGCGTTCGGTGGCGATGGCCGATTTCACCAACAGCGGCAAGCTGGATGTTGTTGTGGCAAATCAGAAAGGCCCATTGCTGCTTTATAAAAATACCGTCGCCCCGGAAAACAAATGGATTGATTTCGATCTGGAAGGCACAGCCAGCAACCGCAGCGCCATCGGCGCGCAGGTGCGTGTGTTCTGGAATGGCCCGCAACAGATGCAGCAGGTGCAGGAAGTCTCTGGCGGCAGCGGTTTTTGTGCGCAGAACCAGAGGCGCTTGCACTTTGGCTTAGGCAAAATCGCCGCGATCGACCGGGTGGAGATTCGTTGGCCGTCGGGTAAAATGCAGACCGTTCGCACACCAGAACTCAATCAAATCCACAAAATCAAGGAGGCCGCATGACACCGGAAATTATGGCGTCAGGTTCTTCCGATTCCGCGCTAATTGCCCCGGCGGCGAATAGCCCATCAGAAAGATCGGCGGTCGGGCGATTCTTCAGCATAGAGAATCGTTACTTGGCGCCGCTGTTAATCACGACGATTTTGCTGGTCGGCCAAATCTCCTACGGCATTCTGGAAAGCTGGTCGCGGACGTTTCTGGCCATTGGCGCGGCCATCGCGACGGAGTTGGCATTGGGTCGCCTCGTCACCGGCAAGTGGCCGAATCTGGCCAGCGCCTACATCACAGGCATCAGCGTGGGCATTCTGATTCGTTCGCCGGAGTTCTGGCCATACGCGCTGTGCAGCGCGATTGCGATCACATCGAAGTACGTCATCCGATGGAAGGGAAGGCATCTGTGGAATCCATCGAACTTGGCAATCTGCGTGATGTTGCTGCTGGCTCCGGAAGTCGTCTCCACGCTGAGCGTGCAGTGGGGCAACGCGATCTGGCCGATGCTGATTGTCTGGACGCTCGGCGCGTTGATCACATGGCGCGTTGACCGGTTCCACATCACGGCAACATATATCGCTTCATTCCTGCTTTTCGCTGCGCTGCGCGGCTTGATCACCGGGCATGGCTTTCTGGCCGAAGTTGCGCCGATCACCGGCCCGATGTATCAGCTGTTCATCTTCTTTATGATCACCGATCCGAAAACGACGGTGAAACAGAAGTTGGCGCAGTGCCTGGTGGCTTTTTTGGTCGCGGCGATGGAGATGGTGTTGCGGCTGGCGGAAAATATTCATGCGCCATATTACGCGTTGACGATTGTCGGTCCGCTGGCGATGGCCGCCGAGATTTGGTGGACATCGCGTAAGACGGTTTCTTTTGCGCCACGTCATGCCTGATAAACAAACGACTACAAAATCAATCCTCCTTCCGTTGCTGGTCGTTATTGGCATGATCGTTTTGTGGACTTCGGTATGGGCGTCCGGCACATTTCACGAAAGCGCCTTCCCCTCGCCGCAATCTGTGCTGCGTGGGTTTGGCGAAGAATTGCGCGGCGGACGGCTGATTAACGACCTGATCACCTCGTTGTTTCGCGTCAGTTGCGGCTTCGGATTAGCGGTCGTGCTTGGCATTCCTTTGGGGTTGTGGATGGGGCAGAAGCTAGCGGCGCGAATGGCCTTTCTGCCGATCATCAATTTCTTCCGCAACCTGTCGCCGCTGGCCTGGATTCCATTTGCAATTCTGTGGTTTGGCGTTGGCGATGCGTCGGCGATTTTCCTGATCTTTCTGTCGGCTTTCTTTCCCATCGTTGTGGCGACGATGGCCGCAGTAGGGAATATTCCGACCGTCTACTTCCGAGTTGCGCGGAATTACGGAATCAACGGCGTGGAGCGTCTGACGCAGGTCACGTTGCCCGCAATCCTGCCGCAAATCATCACGACGCTGCGCGTGACTGCCGGGTTGTCGTGGCTGGTGGTCGTGGCGGCAGAGATGATCGCGGGACGCGATGGGCTTGGCTTTGCCGTGATGGATTCGCGCAACGGGCTGCGGACAGATTTGCTGGTCGTGGAAATGATTGTTATTGGATTGATCGGCGTCGTGCTGGATCGCCTCCTGGTGCAATTGACGAAAATTGAGAGCGTGCGCTGGGGCTATGAACGGTAAAGCATTCCAATTGGAAAAAGTCTCGCGTCGCTTTGGCGCGGTCGAAGTGTTTCGCGAATTATCGCTGACCATCTCGCATGGTGAATTCGTTGCGGTGGTCGGGCCGTCAGGGTGCGGCAAGACGACGTTGCTCAATCTTCTCTCGGGCTTCGACCAGCCTTCGTCAGGTGTCATTCATCGAGATGGGCGGGTGCGAATGGTTTATCAGCAGGATGG
>JBDSAM010000066.1:0-5906 GCA_039922135.1 Blastocatellia bacterium | reverse complement strand
GCGGGCGAACTGGTGCATTTGAAAACAGCGGGCACAAGTTATCTGGAAGCCTTGCGCGCCATTGGCAAAGTCAATCCGGCGCTCTTCCGCCAGATCGTGGAGTTTGCCAAAGACCGCTATCCGATTGATCGCGCCAGCTATCACGTGTCGGCGGAAGTGGCAAAGATGCCAAATGCTGGTGATTTAGACGCACTGGCGAATGACAAGCTGACGACGCTGCTCGACGATTTCCACGCGCGCGAGATTTTGCACGTAACGTTTGGGTCGGTGCTGCATCACCCAGACTTTCGCGAACCGTTCTTTGCCACGCTGCGGCAACACGAAGGCGTCTATTACGATATGCTCGAAACGCATTTCGATAAACATTTCGCGCCCTTCGGTGAAGCTTCGGCGGCGATTCATTGATTCCTGGCTTGTACAGTACGGGGAGCGTGAGCGGCCTAGGTCTCCCCCTGTTCGACGTTAATGTAAAAGGAGGTCGCTCACGCTCCCCGTACTGCCCCTCTTCTGGAACCACTACCGAATTTTGAATCTATGTTCAGCCGGGGAAGTCTTTTTTTCTTGCGCCCTGCCGCCTAATTACACCGCTTTTGGGAACGGCGCTTCCCGCATCCGAACAGTTCTCCCTACCACTCTTCAACCCGTGTTTCTCTCAACCTCATCGCATTCCGCAGTTTAGGCTTGCACCCACATACGGCACGGCGTTTGGATCGCACCTTAGCGCTATCTCCTGCGCATCATTTAGAAAAAGAGGAAAAATCATGGAAACGCTGTGGCAAGACCTGCGCTTCGGCGCGCGAATGTTGTTGAAAAAGCCCGTATTCACGATTGTAGCCGTTCTGACGCTGGGCTTAGGGATCGGCGCGAATACGGCCATCTTCAGCGTGGTGAACTCAGTGTTGTTGCGAAAGCTGCCTTACCGCGAACCGGAGCGATTGATCACAACGCGCTCGAATCAGTCTGTGCTTGATGTGGCAGACCTTCGCGGATGGTCGCATTCGTTTGAAGAGGTGGGCGGGATTGTTCTGCAGCCGCTGGATTATCTGGGTGGAAGCGAACCGATGCAGGTTCGCGCGGGTCATCTCACGGGAGGTCTTTTCAAAACGCTCGGCGTTGAGCCTGTCGCGGGTCGCACGATCACGCTCGATGATGACAAACCAGGAGCGCCATTCGTTGCCGTGCTCGCGGCTGAGGTGAAGCAGCGATTATTCGGCGACGACGCGAACGTCATTGGGCGCAGCGTGAACCTGAGCGGTAACAGCTACACGGTGATTGGTGTCATGCCTGCCGGATTCAAAATACCGCGCGATGATTCCGAAGTTTGGGTTCCGGTCAACGTTTCGCAGGCGTTGGCAGCCACTTATCGTGGCGTCCATTTCCTGAACGTCTACCTGCGGCTGAAACCGGGTGTGGCCGTCAGCGCCGCGCTGGATGATGTGCGAGCGACCGATCAGCGGCTGGCCGAACTTTATCCAGGAGAAAACAAGAACCGGCGCACCACGTTGATTCCGCTGCACGACCGTGTGATCGGCAACAGCAGCACGATGCTGTGGCTGCTGTTCGGCGTGGTTGGGCTGGTGCTGCTGATTGCCTGCGTCAATTACGCCAACCTGCTGCTGGCGCGCGGCGCAACGCGCGAACAGGAACTGGTGGTACGCGTAGCGCTAGGCGCTGGTCGCTGGCGATTGATCCGGCAACTGCTGACCGAAAGTGTATTGATTTCGGTGCTGGGCGGCGCGGTCGGATTGCTGCTGGCGCTGTGGGTGGTGGATGTGCTGGTTCGGCTGAAGCCTGACAGCCTGCCGCGCGTCGAAACGATCAGTATTGACGGGCGGGTGATGGGTTTTGCGCTGGCCGTGGCGGTGATGACCGGCATCGTTTTTGGCCTGATTCCGGCGCTGGCCGCAGTGCGTGTTAACGTTGCCGACGCGCTGAAGGAAGGCGGACGCGGCGCAATGGGCGCGGTGCGGCATCGCGTGCGCAGCGTGCTGGTGGTGTTGGAAGTGGCCATGGCGCTGTTGCTGTTGGTCGGCGCGGGGCTACTCATCAAAAGCTTCTGGCAATTGCGCGGCGTCAGCCCCGGCTTTGAGCCGGATAACCTACTGACGATGCGGTTGGAATTGCCGGAGGTTCGATACAAAGGCATCCCCGAACAGATTCGGTATCGCCGAGCGCTGCTTGATGAAGTCAGTGCGATCCCAAATGCACAGGCGGCGATCATCAGCGAACTTCCCTTAAGCGGTGATTCGCTTAACCACGACTTCACAGTCGAGGGCTGGCAGTTGCCGCCGGGCGACGAACCGAACGTCGAAACCCGTAGCATTCAAGGCGACTACTTCGGCACGATGCGAATTCCACTGCTGGCCGGGCGAGCCCTTACCGTCCGGGACGACGAGAACGCGCCGCTGGTGGGCGTGGTCAATCAAGCGCTCGTCCGGCAGTTCTTTCCGAAAGACGATCCCATCGGTAAGCGTGTCCGCTGGGCGCGTGATAATCAGGTCAATTGGATTACCATTGTTGGCGTCGTCGCCGATGTGAAGCATTTCGGGCTGGATGTGCCGGAACAACCAGCGCTTTACTCGCCGTACGCTCAATCGGGCCGCCCTTGGAAGCGTTGGCAGGCTCTGGTCGTCCGCAGCCGAGAAAACCCCGCAACGTTGGCCGCGGCTGTCAAACAAGGCGTCTGGCGCGTGGATGCGCGAATTCCTGTAACCAAACTGCGCACGATGAAAGAAGTGATGGGCGCTTCGTATGAAGAGCGGCGATTCAACATGCTGCTGCTCGGTTTGTTTGCCGCAGTGGCCTTGGCTTTAGCTGCCATCGGCATTTACGGCGTGGTCGCTTATGCCGTAGCGCAACGCACTCACGAAATTGGCATCCGCATGGCGCTCGGAGCGCAGGGCCGTGACGTGTTGAAGATGGTTGTGCGCCAGGGGATGACGCTGGCCATAACCGGCGTTGGCATCGGGGTGCTGGCGGCGCTGGCGTTGACGCGGTTGATGAGGACTTTGCTTTTCGGCGTCAGCGCGGCTGATCCTGCGACCTACGTGGTGATTGCGCTGCTACTGATCGCCGTGGCGCTGCTGGCTTGCTTCCTTCCGGCCAGACGCGCAACGAAGGTGGATCCGATGATCGCCCTGAGGTATGAGTGATCAGTGCTTGAAGCGCGATGCTAAAAAAATAGCACGATCCCCTTGACGCTTTTTCAAAGTGATGCTAAAAAGCTAGCATCAGGATGCTGAAAATTTAGCACCAGGTACTAAGCAGGGAGAAGCAATGAGCACGAATTCACACCATCACCTAAGCCGCCGCGAGCGGCAGATCATGGACATCATTTACAGCCGAGGGCAAGCGACGGCGGCCGACGTGCAGGAAGGCCTGCCCGACCCGCCGGGCTATTCCGCCGTCCGCGCCATGCTGCGGCTGCTGGAAGAGAAGGGATATCTGAAGCACGAGCAGGACGGCCCGCGCTATCTTTTCAAACCCACGCTGGCGCGCGAAAAAGCGCGCAAATCCGCCATGAAACAGATGCTGGAAACATTCTTCGACGGTTCGACCGAGCAGGCCGTGGCGGCCTTGCTCAACCTGTCGAAGTCCAAACTGGGCAAAGAAGAACTCGACCGCCTGTCGCAAATGATCGAAACGGCGAAGAAGGAGGGACGATAACGATGACTTCCCATTTCCTGATGAACGGACTTCAGTTGTTGTTGGATTCGGCTGTGAAGAGCATAGCCGTGATGTTGGCCGCATGGATGCTGATAGCGATGATGCGGCGGGCTTCAGCGGCGACGCGCCATTGGATATGGAGCGTAGCGCTAGCCGGCCTGCTCGCGCTACCCGTGCTTTCGCTGGTGCTGCCAAGTTGGCGAATTGACCTGCTGCCGTCGTTGGCGAACAAGGGTGACACTGCCCCAGCCACACCAAAGGTCGAAACAGAATCTCCAGTTCCGCCCGCCGCGGTTTCCACGATTAATTTGGGTAAGCAAGTTTCGGCAAGCGGATCGAGCCGCGCAATCCAGCTTGACCCGCTGCCGCAAGCTTCTGCCGGGTCGCTCTCTGTTCGACGGATGCCAGATCGGCGTCTTGATGATGTATGGCCAGTTCCGATTCCATCAATGTTGAGGACATTTGACAAGTTGAAGGCGGTTGATTGGACAGTGGCAGCGTTCTTGTTTTGGGCGATTGGGATGTTGCTGGTGATTGCCAGATTGGCTGCCGGGACATTCCGGATTTGGCGGTTGGCGAAGAGCGCCAGCCTGGTGAAGCAAAATTCTTGGGTTGCGCTGGCGCAAGGCTTAGCTGCGCGTCTGCGATTGCGCAGCAGCGTTGAATTGCGCAAAAGCGAACAGGTGCCGTTACCGATGACCTGGGGGGCATGGCGCGCGGTGGTGATGTTGCCCGCTGAAGCGGATGAATGGCCGGACGAGTGCCGCAGCATCGTCCTGCTGCATGAACTGGCGCACGTCAAACGTCGCGATTGTTTGACCCAGACATTGGCTCAGGTTGCCTGTGCGCTTTATTGGTTCAACCCACTGGTCTGGCTGGCTGTACGGCAGTTGCGCGTTGAACGCGAAGTGGCCTGCGATGACCAGGTGTTGCAGGTCGGCACGAAGGCGTCTGAATATGCCAGCCATCTGGTTGAGATCGCTCGTTCGTTCGGTGGTAATCACGACCTGTCCCCAGTGGCAGTTGGGATGGCTTGTTCGCAATTGGAAAGCCGCGTACGTTCAATCCTGGATCCTAGCGTACAGCGGCGTGGATTGAACCGGCTAAGCGCGGGGTTGGTTGCAGCGGGCGCGATGTGCTTGATTTTTTCTTTGGCTGTTTTGCAGCCTTGGGGAAAGACCACGGCTTCATCTGCTAATCCTCAAAGCGCAGTGCCAGTGGCAGAAGAACAAATTGCTTTGCCAGGATTGCCAGAGCAAGCGGAAGCCGTTCCTCAAACTCTGAAGGCTCAGCCGGGCGAAACAGATGGAACTGCGGCAATCAAGGACGGATCGCAGAGCGCTGAAAAGACAGATGAGCAGGAAGCAGCTCAAGCAACTGCCGATACCGCTGAAAGGGATGAGCAGGATGGAAGTCAGGCGAAAGCACAATCTTCCGAACTGACGGCAAATCAGATCATCGAGATGAAGGCCGCAGGCGTAACGCCGGAATTCATCGAAATGATGCGCAAACAAGGCTTGGACAATCTGACGGTCAAAGAACTCACTCAACTCAGCATTCACGGCGTCAACGCCGAATACATAAAACAAGCGCGCAGTTGGGGTGGAGACAAGGTGACGGTCAGACAAATCGTTGAATTGAAAATCTCTGGCGTGACGCCGGAATACTTCAGCGCGATGAAGCAGGCAGTGTCCGAAGGTCTGACGGCCAGACAGCTTTCCGAACTGCGCATTCACGGCGTGACGCCGGAATACGTGGAGGCAATGCGCCGGGCCGGTTACGATAAGCTGACGGCCAATCAACTAGCCTCGCTGAAGATTCACGGCGTTGATGAAGCGTTTGTTAAAGAGATGCAGGGCTGGATGGGCGGCAAGCCGACAGTCAACGAATTGATGCAACTCAAAATTCACGGCGTAACGCAGGAATTCGCGCGCCGGATGAAGGCGACCGGGTTCGACAACATCCCGATCAAAAAGCTCACCGAACTAAGGATTCATGGGATTGACGAAAAGTACATCAAGGAGATGCGCGATCTTGGCTTCGACAACCTGACAATAGATCAGTTGATCAAGATGCGCGTTCACGGAGTTGATGCCGAGTACGTCAAAAAGATGCGAGCCGCCGGGCTGAAGAACGTCTCGGTCAATCAGATGATCGAGATGAAGGTTACCGGCATTGACGAGATTCTGCTGAAAGAGAAACGCTGACACGGTGGGTACGGAACCGGGAGCGGTAGCGAC
>JBDSAM010000065.1:0-6478 GCA_039922135.1 Blastocatellia bacterium | reverse complement strand
GGGTTCAGCACCTTGCCGCAGTACTGGCAGGTGTAATGGTCGCGCAGCAGGATGTTTTTGCGCGACAGGCTCTTGCGCTCGAAAGGAATATGTTTGTATTCCATCAATCGGATGACCGAAGGCATCGGCAGCGAAGCGCGCGCTGAATGGTACAGCCTTTCGTATCGCTCTTCAGTGCGCGCCAGCCCCTTTAGGATCAGCACAATCGCACGGCGAGTCGTGCAAACATTGATCGGCTCATAAGTCGAATTCAAAACCAACACTCTGCCAGTCATCAAAATATCACCTCGCGGAAAAAGAAAACGCACCGGCGAAGACGCCAGTGCGCATTGATGATGATAGCTATGACGGGCGCGTGAGCAAACGCTCCCGACGTTTTCACTCTTGAGATAATGACAATCGCAACGGATTGACGCGCGCAAAAAACCTGCCCGCGCCGCGCCCGGGTTTGGAATGGAAGGAAACTATGAAAGTGGTCAACGTGGAAGAAATGCCTAGAGAAGATCGCACCTCACCAAAATTGCAAGAATTTGTGCCGACCGAACTCCCTTTCAAAAACAGCTTTTCATTTCTTTTCGGTGACTGCGACCAATCACCCGTCCAAACTCAGCACGATGAAAATAAGCAAGATAGCTGAACAGCGCCAGTATATTACACAGGCGATAAAAGCCGGAAGTTAAGGTCCGAGCAAAACTGAACCCGATCAAGATTCTGACCTAATGATTGCGCGGCGCAGCGCCAGCGGGTTCTCAAACAATACGCCCAAGCCGCGGATGACGGCTCGTTGTGGGCTTTCGGTCAGTTGGACAGCTAGTTCGGTCTCTTTCGATAGGCGCTCATCCAGCCCCGCAAGCAATGATGCGCCACCCGCCAAAATCATTCCGCGATCATAAATATCGCCGGACGCTTCCGGCGGCAGAGCCTCGAGCGCATCCTGAACAGCGTTGACGATTCTATTGATCAGGGGTTCGATGGCTTCATGAATTTCGATGCTGTTGACGACGGCCATTTCCGGATTGCCACCGATAGTTGAGCGCCCTTTGACCATCGTGGTGTTCTCTTGATCCAGCGGGACGGCGCAGCCCAATTCGATTTTGACTCGCTCCGCTGTGCGCGGGCCGACCAGCAGGCTGTGGTTCTGTTTGATCATGTCAATCAGCGCCAGGTCCATGTCGTTGCCGCCGACGCGCAGCGTACGCGTGAAAATCAGGTGGTTGTGAACCATTGCAGCAATCGTCGAAGTGCCCGCGCCGATGTCCACGACCAACGTCGCGCGTTGATCGTCCGTGTCTACACCCGCGCCCAGAATGGCTACGATGCCTTTGTTGACGAAATGAACGTTGCTGACGCCTGCTTCCTTGGCGGCGTAATAGAGCGCACGGTGCTCAACCGTGCTGGCGTCCGCGGGAATCGCAACCAATACGCGGCGCGAAATCGAAGAGCGTCCGTCACGCGCCTGTCGCAGGTAATGTTCAAGCAGTTTTCCGGCGAACGTCGGGTCAGAGACGACGCCATCTTTTAACGGGCTGATGATCTGAATGTCGCCGGACGCGCGGCCTTCCAATTCAAGCGCCTCCAGTCCGACCGCAACCACCTCTTGAGACGGTTGATCATAGGCCAGCAGCGATGGCTCATTGACCACGATCCCTCGTCCACGCGCAAAAACTCGCGTGCGCGAAGTGCCGAGGTCAATCGCCAAATCATCTGTCATCAGATTGAGAATTGAGGGCAGCTTCATAATCTAAAATGTCGAGAGGTTTGGGATCACACCAAGCTCGGATTTCGTGTTCGAGAACCTGAAATTGTTTGTTGAACGACTGCTAATTTCTTTGGGGATAAGGTGCCGCTTTTTGCAAGTGCGGCTTATGTTAATCAGCCAGAGCGCAGGATAGCAAGCGGTTTCGTTTTTGTCATCAACGTCCGGATTCAATCCTGGTCAAGCTGGAAAACTATCCACGCAGCCGTAGTCAAACTTGATGGTAACTTCAGACTTTGTCGGGTAAAATGCGCCCGCACTTCTTGGATTGCGAACAAGAGATATGAAGCAATCCCCAATCAGAAACATACAAAACTAGCGAAGCTCAACTATGCTGACTCTTGGAATTCATTACGCAGGGACCATCGCGTCGCTGGATATGCGCGGGAAGTTCATCAAAGGGCAGGGCGGTTTCCAATTGCAAATGCTGGTGGATAAAGTCCTCTCTGCTGGCACTACGAAAATCCTGCTCAACCTGACTGAGGTGCCGATCATTGACAGCATGGGCATCGGCGAAATCGTCCGCGCCTTCAAAAAAGCCGGTGAATCCGGCGGCCTGCTTAAACTGGTGGGCGTCACTGATCGCGTTTACGGCGCGTTGAAGATCACGCAATTGCTGGATCTGATCGAAAGTTTCGATACAGAAGAAGAAGCGATTGCCAGTTTCGCCAAAGAGAAAAAAGGCAAAGGCCGGAAGAAAAAAGACGAGGCCGATGAAGCAGACAACACCTCTGACACTGACGCCGCCGAGACAGAAGAAAAAAGCGAAGAGTAAAGGCACTTGCTTCACTCTTCGCTTTTCAACTCCAGATGTTGGTTTCCTCAGCAACTACTGTTTGGTCGTAACCGCGTAATATCCTTCCTTGTGTTGAACCTTCAGGCTTGGCAATCCACGTGGCGGCTTGACGCTTACCTTAATCTTATGCCATTGGCCATCTTTCTTGATGTTGGTCGGCGCGTAGCCAATGCTGTATTGGTGGCGAAGCTCCAGCGCAATGCGTGTGGTGGCGTCTTCCAATTCAGCCGCTGATCGCGGAAAGAAAGCCTTGCCACCTGTAACCTGCGAAATCTCTTCCAGAATGGCTTGCCCTTGCAGGTCCAGCGAACCGCCAGCGCCACCACCGAATTCAACGATCCCAATGCAATAAATCTGGACCCCAGCTTCTTTCAGCAGCTTGCGTAATTCACCGTAAGTGTATCTTGAAGAATTATCCTGCCCATCAGAGATCAACAACAGTGCGCGTTTCTGATGGCGGCCCTGTTTGACCTTTTCGATCCCAAGGTAGGACGCATCATAGAGCGCCGTCTGTCCACGAGGATCAACCAACGTTAACTTGTTTGTCAGGGTATCGCCATCGGTGAACTCCGCCAGCAGATTGGCGCGCTGGTTAAATCCGACCAGGAAAAAATCGTCGTCGCTGTGGCTGGTTTGGATAAATGCCCGCAGGGCTTCGCGCGCGCGGTCGAGTTTGCCCTTCATACTGCCGGATACATCGAAAATGAGTCCCAAGCTAACTGGTACATCATCGTCGCTGAAGTGCGAGATCTCCTGTTTGACTTTATCTTCAAAGATTTCGAAGTTGTGCTTATCCAGGCCAGTTACCAGCCGGTTATATGGATCGGTGACCGTGACCGTCAGCGAGACGAGTTCGGTGCCAATTTTGATACGATCTTGGTCGTCACCAAATGGATTTGATGGGCGCGAAGGCGGCTGTTGAGTCGGCGTTTGCGCCGTTGGCGATACTGAAGGCTTAACTTCCTGACCGGATTTCTTCTCACCACTTTGCTCTTGCGCGGAGACTGCGGCCAGGCACAGTAGCAATAAGGAGAATGTCAGAACCATCGGACGCGAGAAAGAGTTTCTTGACATCGTAACCCCCTTCAAATTCCCGCTTAATGCGGGAAGCTAGACTTGGAAAACTCCACCTCAGGCGGGCAGCAGCGAAATTGTTGATGACCAGAACCTGGAAATAATGATGCTGGGTTGGGGACGACTCGCGGCGCATTGTAACCACAGCGTGCAACCAGCGCAATCTCTACTTACAAACCGGCGAGAAGTTTTTACAACTCCGGAGCGAGCGAGGGTAGAGAAGTTTAGAATTAAGGATGGCGCGGAGATTTTGTATTCATCGGGATTTCGCGTTCGCCGGAATCGAAGAGTAGCCCGGTTTCGGAATCAAAGATTTTGAACTCAAAGAAGATCGGCGCTGAGGCATTAGCGGGGATTGAGATTGTAAACTCCTGCGAATCAGCCTTGTCATCAGCACCGATTATTTTCTGATCGCGGAAGAACATCTGATTCTGGCCGTCTTTGGCGGAGACTTCCAGCCGAAAGCCATGCTGCGATTTGCCTTCGAGCAGGATGGTGATTCGTGCGCTCTCGCCCGGCTCATATGATGAGCGGTCTGTCCGAATGTCGTTGGCGATAACAACGCCGTCGGACATCAGTTGTTGTAAATCCAATTCGCCTTTTGCTAACGCGCGCCCATCTTTGCCAGTCAGCGTATAGCTGATTTGTTCAGTCTCCAATTGCTCCGGCAGCTTAAATTCAACGCGCGCCTGCGAATAGATACTGACCAGCTTGTTCTCTTTCACCTTGCCCGCGACGATGGCGATTCTGGCATCCTTGATTGGGCGTGCCGAGCGGAATTCAAACGACAGGATAAAGAAGGTCGCGGCCTCTTCACTGGTCAGCAAGCGCGCCTGTACCTGTACCTGCGATGCAGCGCGAATGATTTCCTCTATCTCGCTGGCCGCTGCCGCCGCTGCCAATGATGAATTGTTTACTGGCAGTAACGGTGTGGATGGCTTTGCCTGTGAGGGCCTGATTTGTGGGACTGGCGTGAGAGCGACGGACTGGGCAGGTGTCGGATCGGAAATTTGATGAAGCGGCGCAATCTTGAGAAAACGCCTTACGCCTTTCTGATCATAAATGGTCAGGGTGTATTGCTGCCCCGAAGGCAAGACATTGTTCAATTGCAACAATGTTGTTTCTTGCGGTGGCAGCGTCAACATTACTTGCCCGATCTCTTTCTGATCGTTGTCGCTGCCCAGGCTAAGTCTGCAAGTGCCACGAAATTGCTGTGGAGAATTGTTGGTCAAGACCAGTCGCAATCGCCCATCATTATTCTCCGCCCATCCTCCTAACAATGAGTCCTGATAAACAAGAGTCCGCAACGGTTTGGCAAAGCCGCACTGCGACCCTGCCGCAAACACGGAAAAAAGCAGAATCAGGTTGCGAATTTGAGTCAGCACGAAAATGTATCGGCAGTTGACCATTACGGATTGACCATCAACAGCGATCAATGCCAATGGATCGCCACCGATTTGCTCAGTCCGAATCGTCAACTGCCATCGGGCTGGACGACAAGTTGGTGGGGAAGCTTAGTGTTTGTCTGGCAGCTCTGGTGCCCCTACAGGCGGCTAAAAGAGCAAGCTTCATCATGGAAAGCGGAAAAGGGGGATTGATCCAGTCTCCCTTTTCCGCGCACAACAAGATTTTTAGTCGGGCTCGCCGTTAATTACTTTGTTCATGCGGGCAATCACGCCGCGACGGGCGCGTCCGGCATTGATTTGCACCACCCACTTGGAAAAGAGCGCCTCCATTTCATCGTTGCTATAAGGTGTTGCGCCAATGTTCGGGTCGCGGTAATTGATGTCGAGCGCGATGCGATTGAAGTGCATTTTGACTCCCACGACATCCACATCCATCGCGTTGACCTCCAGGTGCAGAATCGGCGCTGACGTAGCCTTTTGGAATGCGGCAACGACGTCTTTGCGCGTGATACTGGCTGGAACGGCGGTCAGCCCCTTGCCAGACATGGCAGCGATTTTCTGGCGGGCGTCATCGGGAATTGTGTACGCAAGCGTACCTGCGACAGTATCGTCGGAATTGGCAGCCGTGACCGTGAATGAGACTTTGCCACGCACATCGTAGGCGTCCTGCTCGCCACTCTTCAGCTTGGCAATGACCACCTTCGGTGCGGTGGTGTAGGCAATCGCCTTCGGCGTGACTTGCTGTGCTTGGGCGCTGGCAATAATGCTTAGGCCTGACAGAAAGGCAGTGGCAAAAATTGCTCTCGACAGTTTAGTGTTCATGTTTAGTTTTTCTACCTCCAAAAAAAGTAATGTTTGATTCAAGGGGGTTGTCCGGGATCAAAGGTTGTCAGAAACGAAATTTGTGGCCAAGTGTCTTGCCTGATTTTGGCTTGATATTATTGGCCAGATGTTTTGATGATTGCGGGGCAGCAAGGGGTGATAGCTTACGAGGTTGCCGCTAGATTTTCAACGGTCGTTTTCTTCCGGCCCTCCCGGCGGCCCTTCTTCCGACCCTTCTGGCTGAATAAGCCGATTGATCGCAGCAATAATTCCCAGCCGCTGACGTTTAGCATTGATCTGCCGCGTCCAACTACAAAAGAGCTGATTTATCTGTTCCGATGTTTCCTGAATGTCGAGTGCCACGCGATCAAACTGGAGTTTCGCCCCCCCCGTACCATTGATCTCGGCTTCTTTGACTGAAATCTCCAGACGCACCAATGGGCAGGCCGTGCCGTGCCGGAAAGTGGCAGAGACACCTTTCATCGTCACGTTGTTGGGAACGTCATTCAAAGTTTTGCTGGCCATTTGCGCAATCTTCTTTCGCGCATCATCCGGCAAGGCGTATAGAAGGATTCCTGTCAGCGTATCGTCTTCATTTGCCGCTGTCACCGTCAATGATGCACG
>JBDSAM010000064.1:0-8885 GCA_039922135.1 Blastocatellia bacterium | reverse complement strand
ACATCTACTTCATCAACGTCGGGCCGGAAGGCACGCGCGTCATCTTTCCGTCAAACGTCGGCAGCATCCTGCCCGTTGCCGCCAACGTCCGGCGCGACGTCGCGCTGCGGCTCAACAACAATGTTGGCCGCGAAGAATTGATTCTGATCGTCGCGCGCGAACGGATCGTCCGCCTGGACGAAGCGATCAGCCGCCCAGACAAAATGCTTGATGCCACCACCACTGCGCTCCCCGCCGCGCCGGTTGATGGTTACGCGCCACCAGTCGTCGCCGTCAATCGTCCGGCCGCGCCCGCTCCACCAAAAACTTATCCCTAACCCTACTTGCAACCAGTCGCGCCGCCCATCGCCCAACCTTATCCCGCCCCGGCCCCGGCAATAATGATGCAGCCCGTGCCGAACAAGGGCGCTAAGTGGAAAACGGTGGGCATCGTCGCGGGCGGCATCGGCGCAGGACTGCTCGGCGCGTGGCTCAACGCGCGGCTCAGAGCGCCCGGCGCGGGCCAAGCAATGAACCAGTCCGGTGCGCTCACAGCCGGAACAACAGGCTTGCCCGCTGCGCTGCCTTTCCCGGTTGATCAAAATACCGTGCTGCTCCTTCCGGCCGATCCGAACGCCGCGCCTCCTTATATTCCACCGGGCGCTGATCCGGCAGCGCCGCTCACGCGCAGTTTCCGGCCGCTGTCACGCGGGCTTGAGATCGAGACCGACAGCGCCAGCAACACGATTTACGCTTATCCAGCCGCAGCCGAGGGCGGTAACCTACGCCTGATCCCCGGCCAAGTCGCCAGCTTCAGAATCTCATTCGATCACCGCTAAGGGATGGCTCGGAAATAGTGCTGCCATTTCCTTGCGGCTTTGCCGCCTGATGTGAGGAAGGCCTGTGGCCTTCCGGCAAAGGGCGCTCTTTTCGGGCTATGCCCGCACTGTTGGGGCATAGCCCCGAAACAAGCGACCTTTTGGCAAGTCATAGACTTGCCGCACATCGGGCGGCAAAGCCGCGAAGAGTTGGCAGATTTATTTCATTCCAATTCCTAACGCGCGACGCGCGAACACCAGGAGAACTGTCATGAACACACGAACTGCAAAATTGACGGCTGCATTGTTGTATTCAGTCTTACTGCTCTGCTGCGCCGGCGCGGTCGTGGCGCAAACGCTGCCGCGCGGCGTCAACCTTGAAGAGCAACCAACGGTCGAGCGCCGCTTTGCGCTGATCATTGGCAACAGCGGCTATCAATCTTCGCCGCTCATCAACCCGCCCAACGATGCGCGCGCCATGGCCGCAGCGCTGCGGCTGCTCGGCTTTGAGGTGACGAGCCTTATCAATGCCAGCCAGCGCGAGATGAAGATTGCCGCGCGCGACTTTGGCGCGCGGCTCAGTCAAGGCGGCATCGGCCTTTTCTACTACGCCGGGCACGGCTTGCAGATCAAAGGGCGCAACTACCTGGTGCCGGTGGGCGCGGCGATCACGCGCGAGGCTGATGTCGAAATCGAATGCGTGGACGTAGACGCGACCCTGGCGCAGTTGGAGCGCAACAACGCCACCAACATCGTCATCCTCGACGCCTGCCGCAACAATCCCTTCGCGCGCAGTTGGCGCAGCGCGACACAAGGTCTGGCGCAGGTCAACGCGCCCTCAGGCACTTTCATCGCCGCCTATGCCACCGCGCCCGGCAGCGTCGCCGCCGACGGCGTGGGCAACGGCCTTTACACCGAAGAACTCCTGCAGGCGATCCGCGATCCGGGTTTGTCCATTGAAGAGGTCTTCAAGCGCGTGCGCGTGCAGGTCAGAACGCGCAGCCAGGGCCAGCAAGTCCCGTGGGATTCCTCATCGCTCGAAGGCGCTTTCTACTTCACGCGCGGTGCGGCTCCTGCGCGCGCCGCCTTTGCGCCGCCCACCGGCAACGATTTCGCGCACGCGGCCACGACCAGCGGCAACGCGCCACGCGCGCCAGCCAATGGGACCCCAAATAGCCATGTGCTTGCGCCAGGTCGGGGCGGTGCCAGACGTTGGCGGCATCGGCGGCGGCAATCTCTTCGCGCATCGTGATTCCTTGCCGAATGTCTTTTAGGCCGTTGGCTATATCTCCGCCCGTCATCAACGCTCTGCCGGTTCCCAAGTGAATGTTCGCCAGATAGTCGCGGTCTTCAAGCGCAATCGGGTTTGGGTAATGCTTTTGACTGACGGTTAAAGCCCGGCGGTAATGTTCAAGCGCGGCTGACGGCTCACCCATTTTCAAAAGGATGTCGCCCAGTAGCGTTTGAGATTCGATCAACGTGCTGTTCCATTGGGCTTTATCCGGGTCAGCGGCGTAAAGCTTTTCATTCAATTCCGTCTCGCGGTGCAGGTAATCCAGGGCCTCGGCCAGCTTGCCGCTATCAAGCAACAGTCTTCCCATTGCCCAGTAACCGACGATCAGATCGTTTTGCCAGCGCGTGTTGGTTGGGTCTCGGCTTTGATGAGGGATTCGCGGAGCACCTGCGACTTGAGCGCGTATTCCATTGCTTCCGCCTCTTTCCCGTTCCCCAATAGTAGGAAGGCGAGTTTGCGATAAGTAATCGCCAGGTCATGAAGCCGATTGGCCTTCTCCGGCTGGCGCGTTTGAGCATCTTCGACCAGCTTTTGACCTTTGCGCACATAGCCGAGCGCCTCGTCGTAACCGCCCGTCATACGATAAATTTCAGCCAGTCGGTTGTAAGTGACGTTGAGATAGAGGCTGGTATCAATATCCTTCTGGGCATTCGGGTCTTTTGGATCGGGTGCCGCCAACCTTTCCCGTAGCGCCAGCGCCAGCCGGTGATGTTCCAGCGAACCGCTCAGGTCGCCGAGGCTGGCCGCCCCAGGCCGGTATTGGATGTCGCCTAGCGAGGTCAGAGCCTGAGCTAGATAGACTTGCGCTTTGACGTTCTGAGGCTCGGCAGCGGCTGTGGCTTGTGCGAGTGCGAGCGCGCGATCGTATTGCTGCCGCGCGCCGTGCAGGTCGCTGGTTTCTCGCAGAACGTCGCTGATGCCTTCGTAGCTGCGCGCCAGATTCCGGCGCGCTTCGGCATCGTTCGGGGTCGCCGCCAGCAGGACTTCACGAAGCTGAGCAGATTTGCGGTAACTTGCTATCGCCCCGGCGGTATTGCCCAGGTTCGAGAAGTAGGGATTGCCCTGCACGTCGCCGATCTTCTCGTAAGCCTCCGCCAGCTCGCGTTGCAGCGAAGCATCGGAACCAGCTTCGTTGGCTAGGCTGTCCAGGTATTCGAGCGCGTCTTTGACCAGTCGCTCGCGGACGGGTGTCGAACCGGGCAGGTCGCGGATTGCTTCGTGATAATCAAAGACGACCGCGTGTGCCAGCTTCCGCACGTCATTGAAGCGCCGTTCAGCCCGCAGCGCATCGTCCTGCCCGCAAGCCTGGCCGAGAAAAGTTGCTCGCTCGCTTATCGGCAGTTCCATGGCTTCGGCCAGAATGTCTTTGGTTTGTCGCCAGCGCTGAGGCGTAATTGGCTGTTCAATTTTCATAATTACTTGGAGCCTGTGCAAATTAAAGCTCTTTGGAACCAGCAATTCCCACAAGCCAGCGGCAGCCCCGGGGACCTTAACTTTAAGCCCGCACGCGAGGTGAGCGTGCGCTCCCATGATTTATGCACAGGCTTCAATTACTTTTTGCTGCTTGCACTCAGGCCGTGCGACTGATCTGGCGTTGCAGCCAAAGCTTGGCGGTCGCCCATTCGCGTTTGAAGGTGGCTGGCGAAACGCTCAGCACCTCCGCCGTCTCTTCAATTGATCGTCCGCCGAAAAAGCGTAATTCAACGACGCGGCTTTGCTGAGGGTCGAGCTGTTCAAGCGTTTTAAGCGCATCATCAAGCGCAATCAGATCAACCTGGCGTTCGGCGGCGAAGCTGACGGCGTCATCCAGCGCGAGCAAGGTTGCCTCGCCGCCGCGTTTATCGGTCTTCTTCGCCACGGCGTGATTGACCAGAATGCGCCGCATCATCTGCACCGCGATGCCGAAAAAGTGCGCGCGGTTTTGCCACGTCACCTGTCGTTGATCAATCAATCGAAAATAGGCTTCGTGAACCAGAGCCGTCGCTTGCAATGTGTGGTCGGGACGTTCGCGCCGCAGATAGCTGCGCGCCAAACGGCGCAATTCGTCGTAAACGACGGGCAGCAGTTGATCGAGTGCTGATTGATCGCCCGCGTTCCAGGCAACCAGGAATTGTGTGACATCCTGTGGAGCCGAAGCCATGTGTGTCGCTCCGTGGTGAAAAGGTTTGCGGGACTTGCCTTGGTTTAGCTTTCCGAATGGTCTTCGCCGTCGTAATGCATGACATGCGATTCTTCTTCGACGACGGTTTCCAGATGAACGGGCCGTCCCCACAGCTTGTAAACATATTCCAGCACCTTGCGCGCGTACTTTACGTCCAGTTCCGCGCCTTCGAATCGGTGACGCAAATATAGTTCGCGATTGCCACGGTAATCACCGTCAGTGACTTCAATGTAGGGGAAGCCGAAGTTGGTCATATTGGCGACCAACTGATCGCGGACTTTCTCCCAGCGCTTTTCCGTCACGGTCCATTCTTCTTCTTCAACCAGTTCGAAAACGAATAGGTCCAGCTCTTCGCACAGCTCTTCGGTCAGATAGTTACGCAGCAGCGAAATGTCGTTTTCGGTTTCGCGCACTTCCAGCAGTTTCGCCAATCCCCCACCCGGCTGGCGGCCAAATTTTTCCTGCTCTTCCTGGGTGGGGTTGTCCCAGCGGCGTTCGATGTCTTCCAGGATTTTGTAGCCGACATAATAGGGATTCATCTGATTGCGTTGTGGCGAGACAACGCCAGCGTGTAGTTCAGCGAATTCCATATGCTCGTGATCCGGCAGATCAAGTTCGCGCATGATTCGCGAATGCCAAAAGCTGGCCCAGCCTTCGTTGATAGTCTTGGTCTGCATCTGCGGTATGAAGTAGAGCATTTCGTCATGGATCATACTCATCACGTCGCACTGCCAAGGTTGCAGAATGGGCGAATTCTGCATGATGAACCAGACCAAATCCTTCTCCGGCTCAGTCTTTTCGTCCTTGGCTTTGTCGTCTTCGGCTTTGGCTATGGCTTCTCTTTCCTCCGCCGAATCCAGATCTTCATATGGCCTGGTGGGCGAACGACGTTGTGGCGTTTCATCCGGCTTCTTTTCGCGGCGCTGTTTTTTGATGAAGAAGTTCGGGTCAATGTGCTCTTCGATTGACAGCACGGCATCCAGGAATTCTTCCATGACCTTTCGCCCGTGCTTGAATTCGTATTCGTTGATGCGGCGCGCGTGCATGGCAGCATCGTCCACCATCCGGCGGTTGGTCTGCGAAAACCAGATGTTATTTTTGAAAAAGTCCACGTGGCCCAGCACGTGCGCAATTACCAGTTTGTTCTGCAGCAGCGAGTTGTTTTCAAGCAGGAAGGCGTAAGACGGGTTGGCGTTGATGACGACTTCATAGATTTTGGACAAACCGAAATCATACATCGTTTTCATCTTGTGGTAGGCCTTGCCGAACGTCCAGTGCGAATAGCGACCGGGCAAGGCGTATGAACCGACCTCGTACATCACGCTTGCCGGGACAATCTCGAACCGCGTTGGGAACGGGTCGAGTCCGAACTTTTTGGTCGCAATCTCCCAAATCTGTTCCAGCGCCTTTTCCAGTTCGTTGACTTCTTTATCCATAACTACCTCGGAAAAAGGGCATGGAGTTCAATCTTTAGGCTGCTGAAGTGAAATGCAGGCTAAAGCCTGAACTCCATGCTCTGGTTGATGATTGCGCAAGCAAATATAGCACGAAGCCCGCCAGGGCAATGGCTCGACAATTCAAAGTGGCGATGACATCATCCGATCCATACCAATTCAACAGGGAAGGGAATCGTAATGTTTAATTATGCCGGGATGGCGACGGACGAATTGATTGATCTTTTGTTCAAGGAAGAAGACCGCGTCACGCTCGAACACATTCAGGAACTCAGCCGACGCGGCGATGAAGCCAAGCCGCGACTGCGCGAAATCCTGTTCAACGAAGACTACTGGTACGAAGGCCAGCGCGCCGAATTCTGGATGCCGCTACATACGGTTGTCACGCTCAGTCTGATGCGCGATCCGGCGATGGTGCCCGATCTGCTTTCGATGGTTATGCCCTCTTACTTTGCCGACCAGCATTGGGTAACGGCGCGCTGGCCTGAGCTGTTGGCTGAGTTCGGCGAAGCTGCGGTCGAACCGCTCATCAGCTTTATTTTGGAGAACCGGGCTTTTTACCGCGACAACATTGACTACTCGTTCGCGCGCAATCAAGCGGCCAAAGCCTTGACGCGTATCGCGCTGGAAAATTCGGAAGTACGCCCGCGCGTGACTGACTTTCTAATTGGGCTGCTGCGCGATTCGCAAGAGAACGATCGCGTCTTCCTGACGCAGATGATCATCTGCCCGGCATCGTTGGACCGCAAGCGCGGTTTGCAGGCTGTCCAGGGAGCCTTCCATCGCGGCACCGTCGGCGAATCTGTCTGGGGGAAATACAACGACTTTGTCAGCTATTTGAAAGATAGCCGCTTCGATCCGGCTGAGGAATTCGGGCAGGACTTCCTGGATTTTTACCAACCGGACGCGATTGCGGAACGGCAGAAGCGTTGGGCGGCAGGAGACGCGCCTAATAAACACGCCGAAGAGGACGATGAGGAGGATCCCGGCTACGACCGCGCCTGGAGCGGCCCCGCGCCGTTTCCGCTGCCGATGGAATGGCTTTATGCCGAACCCGACCCGCCAAAACAACCCGCCATCGCCGCGCCTAAAATAGGCCGCAACGATCCTTGCACATGCGGCTCAGGCAAGAAATACAAAAAATGCTGCGGCCAGTAATTCAAAATCCGGAAGCGCACGCGGCCTCAACGAATAATGTCCACCGAACCTCACTCCCCAATTGCCAGCTTTATCTGGGGCATCTGCAACCTGCTGCGCGGCCCCTACAAGCGTAACGAATACCGCAAAGTCATTCTGCCTCTGACCGTGCTGCGCCGCTTCGAACCTTTGGCGTGGAATGGAAACAGCAGCAGCGGTTTATCGAACAGGAGCGCGACACCCTGGGTTACGGCGGACGCTTCGGCGCTGGAACTCCGCGCGTCAATGACGGCGCGCTGCTATTCCTTCAACACATGCTGGACAAGATGCGCGCGCCGCAGGATGGCGGCAGCCGACTGGCGATTGTTTTCAACGGTTCGCCGCTGTTCACCGGCGATGCCGCCAGTGACGATAAGAAGAATGAAAGCAGCATCCGCCAATGGATCATCGAAAACGATTGGCTGGAAGCCGTCGTCGCCATGCCCGAACAGCTTTTTTACAACACGGGCATTTCCACTTACCTATGGGTGCTGACCAATCGCAAAGACAAAGACCGAAAGCGCAAAGTCCAGTTGATTGACGCCCGCGCCTTCTGGGTGCAGATGGAAAAAAGCCTGGGCAACAAACGCCGCCGCATCGGCGATGTTGCGGACAAAGCGAAAGACCCCGACCACATCGGCGAAATCACGAAAATCTTCGGCAACTTCCGCGACGGCGAAACGCGCAGCTTTGCCGAAGAAGACCCCATCACGCACCAACCCATTGAGCGCCAGCGCGTGGTCAGCAAAGTTTTCGACAACGAAGATTTCGGCTACCACAAGATCACCGTCGAGCGCCCGCTGCGGTTGAACTTTCAGGCGAGCGCCGAACGCATCGCCCGGCTGGATGACGAAAGCGGCTTCAAGAGTCTGGCCGATAGCAAAAAGAAAGACCCCGCTATCCGTCAACAGGAAATCGAGGCAGGCGAGCGGCGGCAGGCGGAAATCCGCGCTTTGCTTGACAGGCTGGACGATGACTTAGGGGAGGCGAAGCTTTTGGAGTGCGGCGTCTCGACGCCGCTTTTGCGTTCGCCGGAGACCGTCCCGGAGAACCAAGGTTCCGCTGAAGAACGAAAAGCTGCGCCAAGTCGCAGCACTCCACAGGCTGCCGCCAGCGACCAAGGTCGTCTGCAACTGAAAACCGCGATAAGTCCCATCTACAAAGACCGCGAGGCGTTTCTCATCCGTCTGAAAGCCGCCGCGAAAAAGCAGGACTTGCGCTTGAGCGCCCAGGAATTGAAAGCCGTGCTTTCCGCCCTGGGCGAACGCGACGAAACCACCGAAATCTGCCGCGACGCCAAAGGCCACGCCGAACCCGACGCCGAATTGCGCGACACCGAAACCGTGCCGCTGAAAGAAAGCATCGAGGCGTATTTCCAGCGCGAAGTGCTGCCCCACGTGCCCGACGCCTGGATTGATTTCAGCAAAACCAAAGTCGGTTATGAAATCCCGCTCAACCGCCACTTTTACCGCTACGAACCGCGGCGCCCGCTGGAAGTGATCGAAACAGACATCAAGAAGCTGGAAAGCGAGATTCTGGATTTGCTGAATGAGGTGACGGCGTGAAGCTTCCGGCTTATCCGAAATACAAAGCCAGCGGCGTCGAATGGCTCGGCGATGTGCCGGAGCATTGGGAAGTTCGCAGAGTCGCTACGGTCTCAGACAAAATCACCAACGGTTTCGTCGGACCAACTCGTGGCATTCTCGTGGACGACGGAGTGCGCTACCTACAGTCTCTTCATATCAAAGAGAACAAGATTCTCTTTCACCGCGAATACTACGTTGAACCAGAATGGAGCATGGAACATCAGAAGTCGGTGCTTAGAGAAGGCGACGTTCTTATTGTTCAAACGGGCGACGTTGGACAGGCGGCTGTTGTCACTAAAGAATTCGAGGGCTGTAATTGCCACGCATTGATCATCGTCGCTCCAAAGCCTAAGAAACTCTTCGGGCCATTTCTCTCTTGGTTTCTAAATTCCAGCCCAGGTTTCGACGAACTAAAGC
>JBDSAM010000063.1:0-5173 GCA_039922135.1 Blastocatellia bacterium | reverse complement strand
TCAAGTCCGCGCGGGGTCAATTGGGATGTTGGAGTAACGAAAGAAAAGCTGCGCCAAGCCGCAGCACTCCAAAGGCTCTGCTGTTTCGAGCTATTGAGTGCCATTAACTTTAATTTGCACACACTTCAAGAAGCTTATGCTCAACAGAAAATTGAAACTCTTCAATGCCGCCTCTATCGCCCTGGTGACGCTGATCGGAATGGTCAGTGCCGCACGAGTGCAAAGCCAGAATTCGCGCGGTGTCTTGATTCGCCCCGCGCCCGCCGCCGACCAACGCATAGCTTATGGAAAGGATGAATTTCAATTCGGCGAATTGCGCTTGCCTAAGACTGCCGGGCCGCATCCCATCGCCATTGTGATTCACGGCGGTTGCTGGTCGTCGCAATATGGGTTGGGCTACATGGGACACGTCAGTGCGGCGCTCGCCGAAGCAGGCATCGCCACCTGGAATATCGAATACCGCCGCGTCGGCAATGCAGGCGGCGGCTGGCCGGGAACTTTTGAAGATGCTGCAAAAGCAGCGGATTATTTGCGCGAGGTTGCCGACCAAAACTACAAATCCTTGCTCGATTTGAATCGCGTTATCGCCGTTGGCCATTCTGCCGGAGGTCACTTGGCTTTGTTGCTCGGCGCGCGTCCGCAATTCAAAAAAGACAATCCATATTATTCGCCGAATCCGCTGAAACTGCTGGGTGTTGTTTCGCTGGCCGGGATCACCGACCTGCGCAAGGTCGGCACAGCCTGCGACAAAGAGGTCATCCAGTTGATGAATGGCGAGGCAAAAGAAAAAGCAGCAAGCTATAACCTGGCATCGCCGATTGAACTGCTGCCGCTAGGCGTCCGGCAGAAGATCATTCAAGGCGGCGCGGACAACATCATTCCCATGGCGATGGCAACGGATTATGTTGAAGCAGCGAAAAAGAAGAAAGATGATGCCGAGTTGATCGCGCTGAAAGATGCCGATCATTTCAGTCTTGTTGATCCGAAATCTCTGGCGTGGCCGACGGTGCAGGAAGCCGTACTGTCCCTGGTGAAAGCAAAGAAGTGATGACTGCTGACGGAATATTGATCGTTGACAAGCCTGTGGATTGGACGTCGCACGATGTTGTCGCGAAGGTGCGAAAAATTTTGCGGACGCGCCGCGTCGGCCATACGGGCACGCTTGATCCGTTTGCTACCGGCGTGCTGGTCATCTGTCTGAACCGCGCGACGCGGCTGGTGCAGTTCCTGACTGGCGATGACAAAGAGTATGTGGCAACGATGCGGCTTGGCTTTGCGACTGACACGGGTGATCTGACCGGCAAGCCGCTATCATCTGCGATCAGCACGACCGATGCCGGCTGCATTTCGCGCGAGCGGGTGCAAGCCGCCCTGGAGCAATTTCGCGGACGCATCCAACAAATCCCCCCAATGTATTCGGCAAAAAAGGTAGGCGGTGTGCGGCTTCACGAATTGGCGCGGCGTGGTGAAGTAATTGAACGGCAACCGATTGAAATCGAAATCAAGGGGATCGAACTGCTGGATGCACCCGGACTGACATCTTCTGCTGATGTCGAGGTCGTCACCCAGGATTTTTCCTTTCGTGTTGTCTGCTCTTCGGGAAGCTATATCCGCACCCTGGCAGAAGACATTGGTAAACGGTTGAGCATCGGCGCGCATTTGACTGCCTTGCGTCGCACGCGTGCTGGCGATTGCCGCCTGGCTCAAGCGGTGACGCTGGAATACCTTGCCGAACTTGCCAACGCTGAGCGCACTGATGAAGTTTTAATTTCGATGACCGACGCCGTTGGATTGCCCGAAATCGAGCTGGACGATGAAGAGCGCAAGGCAGTGGCGCACGGGCGTTCGATTAGGCGTAATGGAAGTTGGCAGGATGGCGCGCAAGCCAAACTATGTGATAGCGATCGGCGCATGGTGGCGATTGCAGGTTATGACATTCGCCTGTCAGTATGGCATCCGCGCGTAGTGCTGGCGGAGGCTGATTGACGCAAACGCCGGGCAAGATTACCCGGGCAGCGCTGATTGCAACCTGCAAGGCTATGCTATACTGCGCTCGCTTACAGAGGTGCCCCTGACAGGCCAACCGGTGGTGATCAAGGCTGCTGAAATCAAAAATAGAACAAGGCCTGAACGATAATCATCTGAACAAGAAATCGGATTCTGAACAAGAAATCGAATGATGAACGACGCCGCTGAAACCTCCTTTTTCACGGCTTTTCCTTCTCCGAAAATCCGGCACGGTCCTGCCGGTGAAGAACAACCAACCCACAAACGGGCTGTCCGTCTTGGCGACCCCCCTGAATTCCGAGCGACGGCCAGGAGTAGCAGCATGGCAGAGCAAGATAAGAAGTTAAGTCTCAGCGATCTGCTTGAAGCGCACCGCCGCGAACGCGAGCGACTGGTTTGGGAAGGGACTTTTCGTGAGTACTTCGAACTGGTGACGGGAAGCCCGCGAGTGTCTGCGCTTTCGCACGCACGCATCTGCGACATGATCCTTGCAGCAGGCACCGAAAAGATCGCCGAAGGCACGCGCGACGAAGTCACGAAGTACAAATTCTTCAGCGAAGATCTGTTCGGCATCGAAGAGCCAATTGCCAAAATCATCGAATATTTCAAATCAGCCGCACAGCGCCTGGAAGTCCGCAAACGCATCCTGTTGCTGATGGGGCCGGTCGGCGGCGGTAAATCCACTGTGGTTTCCCTGCTTAAACGTGGCCTGGAACAATGGACGCGCGCAGAAGAGGGCGCCCTGTATTGCATCAAAGGCTGCCCGATGCACGAAGAGCCACTGCACCTGATCCCGCTGGAACTGCGCCCAGAGATTGAAAAGCATTATGGTCTGTACATCGAAGGCGAACTCTGTCCCCAATGCCGCTATAACTTGGAGCATAACTATCAGGGCAAACACGAAGACGTGGAGATCGAACGCATTGCCTTTTCAGAAAAAGACCGTATCGGCATCGGCACCTTTGCGCCATCTGATCCGAAATCTCAGGACATTACTGAGTTAACCGGCTCGATTGACCTTTCGACGATTGGCGAGATCGGTGTTGAATCCGACCCACGCGCTTACCGTTTCGATGGGGAATTGAACATAGCCAATCGCGGCCTGATGGAATTCATAGAAATCTTGAAATGCGATGAGAAGTTCCTCTATTCGCTGCTAACCCTGTCGCAGGAGCAGAATATCAAGACCGGCCGCTTCGCCATGATCTACGCCGACGAAGTGATCCTGTCGCATACCAACGAGAACGAATACACAGCCTTTGTCGGCAACCGCAAGTCAGAAGCCCTGCAAGACCGCATCATCATGGTCAAGGTTCCCTATAACCTGAAGGTCACTCAGGAAGAGCGAATCTACGACAAGCTGCTGAAACAGTCCGAGGCCATGCGAAACGTCCACATTGCGCCGAACACGCTGAGGATTGCCGCGATGTTTGCGGTCATGACTCGATTGGAAGAGCCAAAGAAGGCCAACGTGGATGTCGCCAAAAAGATGAAGCTGTACGATGGCGAGGATGTCGAAGGCTTCAAGTCGAAAGACGTTAAAGAACTGAAAGACGAGACTGTCCGCGAAGGCATGGATGGTATCTCGCCGCGTTACATCATCAATCGGTTGTCGAACGCGCTGGTACGCGACAACATCACCTGCATCAATCCGATTGATGCCCTGCTGACGATCAAAAATGGTTTTGATCAGCACACAGGCATTTCGCCCGACGAGCGCGAACGTTATCTGAGTTTGATCTCGCTGGCCCGCCGCGAATACGACACCATCGCCAAGACCGAAGTGCAGCGCGCCTTCGTCTATTCGTTTGAAGAGATGGCGAAGAACATGTGCAACGCCTATCTGGACAACGTCGAAGCCTACTGCAACAAGGAGAAGCTGAAAGACCCGATTACTGAAGAAGAGATTGAACCCGATGAACGCCTTATGCGCTCCATCGAAGAGCAAATCGGTATCTCTGAAAACGCCAAGAATACCTTCCGGCAAGAGATTCTGATCCGCATCTCTTCGTACTCCCGCAAAGGCAAAACCTTCGAGTACAACTCACACGAACGGCTGAAAGAGGCGATTGAGAAGAAGATCTTCTCCGACCTCAAAGACGTGGTGAAGATCACGACTTCATCCAAGACGCCCGACGCCGATCAACTGCGCCGCATCAATGAAGTGATTGACCGGCTGATCAAAGATCACGGCTACTGCCCGGTCTGCGCGAACGAACTGCTCAGTTACGTTGGCACGCTGCTGTCGCGGTAGAGGGGGCGAGCGCACACTCCGTACAAACTACATCGCCCGCGCTCTTATTGACGATGAGAGGGCGGGCGATTTGATTTACCTGGGAGCGCGGGCATCCTGCCCGCTGGAATTGAAGCGCGAAGCTTCCTCTTGCATAAATCCTGTTGAGAAATCATATGTCAGTTCAACGCAACGATTGGTCGCTTCAACGCAAAGGCATCATTGACCAGGATCGCCACAAAGAGCGCATCAAAGACGCCATCAAAAAGAATCTGGGTTCTATTGTCTCGAACGAATCCATCATCCTGTCGAACGGTCGCCGTACCGTCAAAGTGCCGATGCGCGCGCTGGACGAATACAAGTTCCGCTTCGATCATCGCAAGCGCAAACACGTCGGGCAGGGCGACGGCAAGAGCAAAGTCGGCGACGTCATCGCGCGCGAAGGCCAGCCGGGACAAGGCCAGGGCGCGGGACAGGCGGGCGACAATCCGGGCCAGGATTTTTACGAAGCCGAAGTGGATATTGACGATATTGCGAAGATGATCTTCGAGGATTTACAGCTTCCTTTTCTGGAAGAAAAAGCCAAGCAAGCCGTCCAATCCAAAACCACCAAATTCACTGAGATTCGCCGCACCGGCGTGCTGTCGAATCTGGACAAGCGGCGCACGATGATGGAAAACATCCGCCGCAACGCGCGCGAAAAAGGCGAGGCCAAACTCGGCATCTTCAAAAAAGAAGACATGCGGTTCAAGAGTTGGGAAGAGGAGATTAAGTACGAATCGAACGCCGCCGTCATAGCCATGATGGACGTGTCCGGTTCAATGGGCGAGTTCAAAAAATACATTGCGCGCAGTTTCTTTTTCTGGATGGTTCGCTTTCTGCGCACCAAATACGACCAGGTCAAGATCGTTTTCATCAGCCACCACACCGAAG
>JBDSAM010000062.1:0-3576 GCA_039922135.1 Blastocatellia bacterium | reverse complement strand
CATCCCGAACCTGTTGATCAACGGTTCGGACGGCATCGCGGTGGGCATGGCCACCAAGATTCCTCCGCACAACATTAACGAAATCATCGAAGCGACGGTGCATCTGCTTCATCATCCGAAAGCGACGGTTGCTGATTTGATGAAGATGGTGCCGGGGCCGGACTTCCCGACGGGCGGATTTATTTACGGACGCGAAGGCATCCAGCAGGCGTATGAAACCGGGCGAGGCGTGATGCAATTGCGCGCGCGCGCGGCGATTGACCGTATTGGACGCGGGCAGCAGGAACGCGACGCCATCGTCATTACGGAAATCCCTTTCCAGGTCAATAAATCAAAACTGATTGAACATATCGCCGAACTGGTCAATGAAAAGCGCGTCGAAGGCATCAGCGAAATCCGCGACGAGAGTGACCGCGAATCCACGGCGCAGAAGAAAGTCCGCATCGTCATCGAACTTAAACGCGATGCCGTTCCGCAGATTTTGCTGAACAAGCTGTACAAGCTGACGCAGATGCAGATTTCGTATGGCGTCATTAACTTATCCATCGTCAACGGCCAGCCGAAGGTTCTGTCGCTGGTCGAAACGATCAACGAATTCATCACCTTCCGCCGCGAAGTGGTGCGCAACCGCACGATCTACGAGCTGAAAAAAGCCCGGCTGCGCGCGCACATCTTGGAAGGCTTGATGAAGGCGATTGACATCATTGACGAGATCATCAAGCACATTCGCGGGTCGAAATCTTCAGAAGAAGCCAAAGGCGGGCTGGTCACCAAATTCAAGTTTAGCGAGATTCAGGCGCAGGCCATTCTGGACATGCAGCTTCGTCGGCTGGCCGCGCTGGAACGGCAGAAAATCATTGATGAATATGAAGAGCTAATCAAATTGATTGCCGAACTCGAAGAGATCCTGAATAACGAAACCGCTTTGCGCCGCGTTGTGATCAAAGAGATGCGTGACGTGCAGAAAGCTTACGCTGACGAACGCCGCACGCAGATCGTGGACAGCGGCGTTGAATTGACGCTGGAAGATTTGATTGCCGATGAAGAGATGGTGATCACGCTAACCCACTCCGGCTATGTCAAACGCACTGCTTCGACCACCTACCGGTCGCAGCGGCGTGGCGGCACCGGCCGCAAAGGAATGAGCACGAAGGCGGAAGATGTCGTCTCGCATCTGTTCACCGCGACGGCGCACAGTTACCTGATGGTCTTCACCTCGAAAGGCCAGGTTTACAAGTTAAAGGTTCACGAAATTCCCGATTCTCAAGCTGCTGGCCGCGGCAAAGCAATGGTCAATCTGATCAATCTGCCGTCGAGCGAAAAGATCGCCGGCGTCATTCCCGTCCGTTCCTTCTCCGAAGGGCAGTACGCTGTAATGGTGACGCGCAAAGGTGTGATTAAAAAGACTGAGCTGTCAGAGTTCGGCAACATTCGTGCAAATGGCATCATTGCGATAGGTGTTGATGAAGGCGATGAGTTGATCTCCGTTGAACTGACCGATGGCAAGAAGCAGATTTTCATCGCTACGCACGAAGGGATGGCTGTCTGTTTCGAGGAAACAAAAGTGCGCGACATGGGCCGACAGGCGCGTGGTGTGCGCGGCATTACGCTGCGCGAAGATGATTTCGTTGTCAGTGTCGTTGCCGTTTCCGGCGATCAGCAGATGTTGTCAATGACCAGTAACGGTTTCGGCAAACAAACCCGTCTGAGCGAATACCGCGTTACAGGCCGAGGCGGCAAAGGCGTCATCAACCTCAAGGCAACCGATAAGACCGGCAAGGTCGTGGCTGTCATGCCCGTGACCAAAGACAGCGAAGTACTGATCATTACCAGCAACGGCAAGCTCATTCGCATCGAGGCCGAAACGATTCGAGCCACGGGCCGCAGTGCTCAGGGCGTCAAACTGATTGATGCCTCCGACGGTGATTCTGTCGCCAGCGCTTCGCTGGTCGAACAGACTGTCGAAGTGGGCGATGAAGAAAAGTAAAAATCAAAAGGCAAAAGGCAAATATCAAAAGTCAAAAGTGAAAGTGATCCGAATCATCAGCTCGAACAAACAAGCGAATTGGAATCTTTTCTATTTTTGCCTTTTGCCTTTTGCCTTTTCCCTTTTGGTTCTCCTATCGGCCTGTTCACGTGGCGCTTTGCTGGATCAGGCGCAAGCGGCATGGGATCGCGGTGATTACCAAACCTCTGCCCAAGCGTACGAGGATTACTTGACGAAAACACCGCAGGGAGACAAGGCGTCATTTGCGCGATTGCGAGCAGCGACCGTCTTTCGCCGCGACTTGAAACAATATGATCGTGCGATTCAACATTATCTGCATTTCATTGATGACTTCCCGAAATCGCCGGAGATTTATCAGGCGCGCCTGAGCCTGGCGGAATGCTATGCCGCAACGCAAAAATTCCGCGAAGCGATCAGCGAATATGAAAATGCGCTGCCTGCCGCGCAAGACCTCGCCACGCAGGGTCTGAAAGACGATGCCAAAGAGAAGCGGCGCATTCGGTTGAAGATCGCCGACCTTTATTACGAACTAAAAGATTTGGGGCAGGCGCAGGCCGAATATCAAAAAGTGACAATTGACGCGGTATACGACGATCTTTACGAACTGGCTTTTTTACAGATTGGCGGCATTCATTTGTTGCGTGATGAATTCGACGAAGCAATTCCTGCTTATCAAACCGTTGCCGAAAACACACGAGACAAAGCCTTGCGGCGGATGGCGCGGTTTCGTTTGGCGGATTGTTACGAACGCACGTTCCAGTACGATCTGGCCGTGCGGACCCTACGCGAAACCGAACCTGATCCGGCAGCGCCGAACTATATTTCGCAACGCGTCGCTACGATTGAAGAAGAAGCCCGCCAGCGCAACGCGGCGCCTGCGGCAGCCTTAAACCTGAAGAAAAAACAGTAACGATCCAATATCCCTAAAGGAGTTTTTATGCCATTTTCCAACAACCGAGGCCCGTCCAATAGAGGCTCCTCCGGTTCGGGCGGTAGACCTGGCGGTGGCGGCGGCCGTCCCGGCGGTGGCGGTGGTGGGCGACCTGGTGGTGGTGGACGCCCCGGTGGTGGCCGTCCCGGCGCGGGCAGGCCAGGCAGCAAACCTTTTGGCAAAAAGTTTGCCGCGAAAAAGAAGAGATCATTCGGTAAAAAAGCCGCCAAGAAAGCAACGTTCCCGAACATCGAAAGCACCGGCATGGAAGGGCTTTATTTCAAGGATTTGATCGAGGCCGAGCAGTTGATTGTCTTGAAGCTGAACGATGGCAAAGAGGTTCGTGGCTTCGTGCGGTATTACGACCTGGATGTAATCAGCGTTAGTCCGGAGGAGGGCAGCCCGAAGATGTTCGTGCGCAAAGACAGCATCCGTTATATGTACGAAGTTGAGGACGAGTAAGACTGTACGTGGCCCCATTGCTTGTTTGGTTCGTCGCGCTAAACCGGCGTTGAGAACATTGCCTTCGGATGCTCTCAACGCCGGTTATTGAATTTCAACTTGTCTTGAAAATCTTAGCCAGGGGGCACTTTGTGATGCGACTGAGTTAGGTGACCTTTCCGCCTTGATGCATAAC
>JBDSAM010000061.1:0-5105 GCA_039922135.1 Blastocatellia bacterium | reverse complement strand
CGCTCGCGCCGTTCACCACGTTGGGCATTGGCGGCTCGGCGCGCTTTTTTGCCGAAGTGCGAAGCGAGATTGATCTGATCGAAGCAATCGCGTTTGCAGAACGGCAGCAATTGCCTGTCTTTATTCTCGGCGGCGGCAGCAACGTGCTGGTGGCGGATGAAGGCTTTTCTGGTTTAGTAATTCGCATTGCCATCAAAGGCATTGAGTGGCGCGAAGATGTCACTGCTGGCGCGGGCGAAGATTGGGACGCATTCGCTGGGCAATGCGTCGAGCGCAATCTGGCGGGCGTCGAATGCTTGAGCGGCATTCCCGGCTCGGTTGGCGGCACTCCGGTGCAGAACGTCGGCGCGTATGGGCAAGAAGTCAGCGAGACGATCACCAACGTCCGCGCGTTTGATCGTCAGTCAAAACAGATCGTTGACTTAAACAACGCCGATTGCCAGTTCAGTTACCGCGCCAGCATCTTCAATTCGACCGAACGGGATCATTACATCGTGCTGGCCGTGAGCTACGGGCTACACCCGCACGGCGACCCCGCGATTCGCTATCCCGATCTCAAAAACGTTTTCTCTGATCGAAGCGAGAAGCCAACACTCGCCGAAGTACGCAATGCCGTGATTGAAATTCGCTCGCGCAAAGGGATGGTCATCAGGCTGGACGATCCTGATTGCCGTAGCGCCGGCTCATTCTTCAAAAATCCAATCATCTCGCAGGAAGCTTTTGCCCGGCTTACTGTGAAAGCAGGAAAACAGCCACCCAGCTTTCCTGCTGCCGATGGCAATGTGAAAGTCCCGGCTGCCTGGCTGATTGAGCGCGCGGGATTTCAGAGAGGATATGCGAAAGGCGGGGTCGGAATTTCAACAAAACACACGCTGGCAATTATCAATCGAGGCGGAGCGACGGCTGATGAAGTATTAGGACTGTTCAGTGAAATAAGCTTTGGCGTTGGAGAAAGATTCGGCATTGAACTTCTACCTGAGCCAGTCTTCGTCGGCTTTAACTCTTGACTCTTTCAATCTCCGCGCCTGCCGCTCGCAGTTTCTCTTCGATCTTCTCGTATCCGCGATCAATGTGATAGACGCGGTCAATCCACGTTTCGCCTTCTGTCGCCAGACCGGCGAGCACCAGGGAAGCCGAAGCGCGCAAATCGGAAGCGATTATCTGTGCGCCGCTCAACGACGCCGGTCCCTGAACGTGGGCGGCATTGCCCTGTACACGAATGCGAGCGCCCAATCGTTGCAGTTCGCTGACATGCATAAACCGATTCTCGAAGATCATCTCGTTGACGGTGGCGTTCCCTTCGGCCTGCGTCATTAAGGCCATGTATTGCGCCTGCATATCGGTCGGGAATCCAGGGTACACCTCTGTCGCCACGTCTTTTGCCGTCAATCTATTTTTACCTGAGACGTGAAGCGTTGTTTCGCCAATCTGTTCAATCTCAACACCAACCTGGCGAAGCTGCTTGATGACGGATGTCAGATGAGACGGATTGCAGTCTGTGATTTCCAGTTCGCCACGGGTGATGGCTGCGGCGACGATGAAGGTGCCGGTCTCAATGCGGTCGGGAATGATTTGATGTTGAGCACCGCTCAAACGTTCAACCCCGGTAATCGTCAGCGCCTGAGTGCCTGTGCCTTCGATCTTCGCCCCCATCTTAATCAGCAGGTCGGCCAAATCTGTGACTTCCGGTTCGCAGGCGGCGTTAAAAATTCGGGTGGTGCCTTCGGCCAGCACTGCCGCCATCATGACGTTTTCAGTTCCTGTCACCGTCACGGTTTCAAAGGAAATATCAGCACCACGTAATCTGTCAGCTTTGGCTTCGATCGCGCCATTGCGCACCGCAATGGTTGCCCCCAGCTTTTCCAGCGCCATCAGATGCAGGTCAATCGGGCGCTGGCCGATGGCGCAGCCACCAGGCAAACTAACTCTCGCTTCGCCAAACTTGGCGACTAGGGGGCCCAGTACCAGCACGGAGGCGCGCATTGTCTTGACCAACTCGTATGGGGCTTCGTAATTTTCGACCGTGCCCGCATTGATGCGATGCGTACGAAGTTCCGGCACCAGCACCGTCGCGCCCAAGTCTTCCAGCAAGCGCCGCATCGTGATCAGGTCGCGCACATACGACACGTTGCCAAGCGTCACGGTTTCCGGCGTCAACAATGATGCGGCCAGACAAGGCAACGCGGAGTTCTTCGCTCCGCTCACCCGCACACTGCCACGCAAAGCATTTCCACCAACGATTCGAAATTTATCCATAGTCGCTTATTCGCCCGAACTGGCGAGAGTGTCAAGAGAGGTGCCGATATGGGCGGGAATTATTTCAAGGCGAGGAGGCGAACGGCTTCGACCAGGTCGGTTACTTCAAACGGCTTTTCGATAAAGGCGTCCGCGTTGTCGCGGATCAGGCGGGACCTTTCGCTGTTATGTTGTCCGCTGACCGCCAGGACTTTGATGCCGCACAGTTGCGGGCTGGCTTTGATATATTGAGTCGCTTCGACGCCATCCATCACTGGCATATCTAAATCCATGACGATGATGTCCGGGCGCTCCGTCATAGCGCGTTCAATTGCTTCCAAGCCGTTGGCGGCCTGGGTAATGTGATAATCATCTTCAAGCGCGTAGACCAGCATCCGGCGAATGCCTTCCAGATCATCTACGATAAGGACTTTGGTCACTGGACACCTCGTCACTGCTTTTGCGTGTGTGCACGGCAGGGTTGCCGCGGATCGGATTACAACAGGCGGATTATAGGCATATCCGGGAAAATCTGTATAGAGCGTGGAAGTGTAGAAGGCGGGGGCGTGGAAAAGCCCAGAAGCTTCTCTGTCCCCAAAATGGGAGGGAACAGGGCATACGCATCCTGAATTGCTTGCCCAGAATTCTCTGCATGGTTAGACATCAAACTCGGCTAAATCTTCCGCCGCGAACGTGTCCGGGAAGACGGCGCGCGCTTCATCCACCAACTGTCGCACATCGGTGTAGCGCGAACTGAAATGGGTGATCAGTAATCGTTTTGCCCGCGCTTGGGCAGCGATCTCAGCAGCCTGTGCGGCAGTCGCATGGCCAAAGTGATGCGCTTCTTCGATTTGATCTTCGGTGAAAGTTGCTTCGTGAACTAGCCAGTCTGCATTCTCAGCCAGCTTGGCCGCGTTTACGCAAGGCCGCGTGTCCAGACAGTAACTGACAATTTTGCCGGGGCGCGGTTCGCCCAACACTTCGGAAGGGAGGATCACGCGCCCGTCAGCCAGCGTGACGGCATTGCCCGCCTGCAATTGCGAATAGAGCGGCCCTGAAGGAATGCCGAGTTCGCGAGCCCGTTCCAGATTGAATCGTCCAGGCTTCATCTTTTCTTCCAGCCGGTAGCCGAGGGCAAAAATACGATGGTCCAGCGGGCGCGTGACTACTGTAAATTGCGGCGATTCATAAACCAGCGCCTGGGGCTGTTCAACGAAGGATTTTCCGCTGAATTCCATCAGATTGAGCGGGTAATTGATGTAACAGATTTTCAGGCTGGCCAGCAGGTCCAGATATTCGCGCGTGCCCGTAGGAGCGACCAGCGTCAGCGGCTTCTCGCGATTGTCCAGCGCCATTGACGACAGCAAGCCCGGCAATCCATTGAAATGATCCCCGTGCAGATGCGAGATAAAGATGCCAACAAGTTTTTGCGGCGAAAGCCCCGCGCGGGCAATTTGCATCTGCGTGCCTTCGCCGCAATCAAAAAGCCACCACTCGCCTTCTCCAACAACGGCCAGCGCGCTGACGTTGCGCCGCAGTGTAGGTTTGCCGGAGCTTGTGCCAAGCGGAATGATCTTCAAAACTTCTTCTCCAACTGCGTTGCGGAAAGTTTCATTCCCGCTTTATGTAATTACAGCGGATTCAATTGGGTGCGCCCGCGAGGGCGCGGGCGCACCAACCTGCAAACCGTTATAAGGCAGATCCCCTTCAGCAGAAACTATAGATTGATGTAATTCGGCCCGCCCCCGCCTTCCGGCGTTACCCAGTCAATGATCTGGTACGGGTCCATAATGTCGCAGGTCTTGCAATGCACGCAGTTTGAAAAGTTGATCTTTGGCCTGCGCCCACCCTCCACCTCTTCCGGTTCATAGACCGCAGCCGGGCAGAAGTACTGGCAAGGATTGCCATATTCATAGGTGCAGCGATCCACGCAGATATTGAAATCCAGAACCTTCAAATGCGACGGCTGGTCTTCGTTGTGTTCGGTGCCGGAGCGGAACACATCGGCGACTTTTTCAAACGTCAGCTTGTTGTCGTATTTCGCCGGTTCGGCTTGAATGAAATCTCCGCCGTATTTGGGCAGGCGGTTGAAGTAATGCAACTTCTTCATGTGCTCGTGCCCGGCTTCAGTGTTTATGTTGCCGAATAGGCCAAAGCCTTTGGTCGGCACTTGGAAGCCCGATTCGATCAAGCCCCAAATGCGGCCGTGCCGAAACGCCTGGTGGAAGTTGCGGACTTCGTGCAGTTCTTTGTGAACGTAGCTGGCATCCACCTTCGCTTTGAACGTTTTAAGCTGCGATTCATCGAACTTGTCAGCGATCAGTGCGTCGAACAGCGTTTCCGCCGCCAGCATCCCCGTCTTCATCGCCATATGAATGCCTTTCAGCTTTTGCGAATTCAGGAAGCTGGCCGAGTCGCCAATAATCAAAAAACCATCGCCGTAATATTTGGGCTGCGACAGCAATCCGCCTTCGGGAATGGTCTTCGCGCCGTAATGCAGCATCTTGCCGCCTTCCAGCATTGTCGCAATGGCAGGGTGTTGTTTGAATTCGTTGAACAGGCGATGCGGGTCAGTGAACGGGTCTTGGTAATCCAACCCAACCACCAAGCCAATGTCCAGCAGGTCGTTCTGCATCCCGTACACGAACCCCCCGCCGAAAACATCGTTCGGCAATGGATAGCCGAGCGTGTGCATAACGAAGCCGGGCGTGACCCGACCCTTCGGCAACTCCCAAATCTCTTTCACGCCGCAGGCATAGACTTGCGGATTCTTGCCTGCGTCCAGGCTCAGTTTTTCAACCAGCTTTTTCGTCAGCGAACCGCGCGAGCCTTCACCGAGCACGGTGACTTTGGCGAAGATGTCCGCGCCG
>JBDSAM010000060.1:0-3033 GCA_039922135.1 Blastocatellia bacterium | reverse complement strand
GCTGGCGCCGCTGTTCCAGGCAGTAGTCAGATAACGTTCGACGCGGCGAGGGTTGAAATCCTGATTGAGCGAAGTCAGCAGAAAAACAGTATCAATGTTCGAGCCAACAATCTGCTCTTCGGTCTTGGAGCCTTTGGATTTGCGCGCGAACTTGCTGCGGCGCGGCAGAATGGCGTGAATTGCCGCCTTGGTTCCCAGTTGGATCAACCGCAGCGCCACCCAATCGCCGACCGCTGGCAGTTCAGACCGGCTCTTGGCTTCGTGTTTCAGCTTGCCGGTGATTTCGGCCAGTAATTCGCCTTTGTCCGTGTGAACCCGGTAAAACTGGTTGTATTCCAAAGCAATGCGGCCAGGCACGAAACCTTGTTCGGCCAACGCAGAAAAATTGGCTTCAAAAAAATCATCCCAGCCATATTGTTGCAGATGATTGCGATCAAAACTCATGTCAGCCATCTCCTAAACTTGTCCGCCGGCCGCAAAGCGGACGGTGCTTTTGCGGCTTCATATTTGATGTATTTGTTGTGATGGTTCGCTACGGGAAGGATGAGTTGATGCGAGCTTCAATGTGCAAGCAAACGCTGACAAATTCTGGCAGACTAATGCGAGCTTCATCGCAATTGGCCATCCAATTGATCTTGAAGAATTCAGCAAGCGAACAACTCATTTTTTAGCGGACAGTCATAGGCAAATGCGCTCGCAGGCCATTTCAAATTCATTGAATCAAATTCAACGCTGGCCAAACAGCCAGCCAATTGGCAGCGAACGGGCGCATCCTACACGCTGCCTTACAAGGGATGCAAACCAGCTTGGACTTTTCATTTGGCAGTGCAGGCTGAATAGGAAATTGAGCCAGCCGTATCTCTTGTTCGGCATTCGCCTTTTGTTGCCTTCGCCTTTGGTCTACCATACCGCCATTCCGCAGACATTGCTTCAATGTTTAATCAGATTTCCACTCACGGAGGAAAAGGCATGCGTCGCCAACTGTCGCTCTTGTTCATTCTTATTGCTCTATCCTGCATAGCTTCGTTCGTTGTGGTTTCCGCCGATAACTGGCCGCAGTGGCGCGGGCCGCTGCTGAATGGCGTCAGCAATGAAAAGAACCTGCCCGTTAAATGGTCAACCGAAGAGAACGTCACCTGGAAACTGCCGATGCCAGACCGTAGCGGTTCAACGCCGATTATTTGGGGCAATTACATTTTCCTGAACATGGCCGACGGCACGAAGGCAACCGGCACACTGTCATTCTGGGCGGTGGATCGCGCCAAAGGAACCGTGCTGTGGAAGAAGCCCCTGGGCAACGGCGATCACATGATGCGCAAACAGAACATGTCATCGCCTTCGCCGGTCACGGACGGCAAGAATGTGTGGGTGCTGACGGGAATGGGGGTGCTGCGCGCCTTCGATTTCAAAGGCAATGAGCTGTGGATGCGCGACATTCAGAAAGAATACGGCAAGTTCGGATTGAATTGGGGCTACGGCTCGTCCCCGCTGCTATACGAAGATGCGCTGTATGTGCCGGTGCTGCACGGCATGAGGACGGATGATCCCTCTTACCTGTTAAAATTGGACAAAAGCACTGGCAAAACAATTTGGCGGGTAGAGCGCCCAACGCCAGCCATAATGGAATCGCCTGATGCCTACATCACGCCGGCCTTGCTGAAAAACGGCAACAAGTTGGAAATCGTGCTTAGCGGCGGCGATTGCGTCACCGGTCACGATCTGGCAACCGGCAAGGAGTTGTGGCGAGCCTATGGCCTGAATCCTCAAAACATTCAGTTCAACCGCATCGTCAATTCGCCGGTGGTTTTCGATGGGTTGATTTATGCTGGCAGCCGAGGCAATCCGTATCTGGCCGTGCGCGCCGGAGGCAGCGGCGACATCACAAACACGCATATCGCCTGGACGTTCGGCAATGGCCCTGACGTGCCGACTCCGGTCACCGACGGCAAATATCTATATTTGGTGCGTGACAACGGCACGATATTTTGCCTGGACGCCAAAACCGGGAAAGAAATCTATTCCAACCAGCGGCTGAAACCTGGCACCTACAGTTCCTCGCCCGTGCTGGCCGACGGCAAAATTTACGCGACTAATGAAGAAGGCTTCACCGTCGTCGTCAAGGCGGGGCCGGTGTTTGAAGTGCTGGCCGAAAACGCGCTGGGCGATTACTGCCTGAGTTCGCCCGCTATTTCTGATGGGCAAATCTTCATGCGTACGTCGGGCGCGCTGTATTGCATCGGCAAGCGCGTGACAAGGTGAAAAGACTTTTTTGCAAAGCACCCGGGCTCCTGAAATCGTACTCGTTCTAGCCTCGTTGTAGAGTCGGCAACGTTGTAGCAGGTAACCGCGATGACAAAGCTCATTCGGTTCCCATCAAATAGGTAAGTCTCTCACTTCTCGGCAGTCCGAGCATCCCCGCTTCAGACTGCCTTTTTTATTTTGCCATTCAATAGGCGATAGCACTTTCCAGCAAGCTATAATCGCCCTTCAACTCCAAAACCTTATAGCGAATTTCAATCTTCAAAGGGCGATTGCAATGATGAATCACATCTACGGCCTGGCACCCGTGCTGGAAGCGTTGCGTGCGGGTCGGCGTCCAATTCACAAAATCTTGGTCGCCGCCGGGGCGAATCCGTCGCGACTGAACGAATTAACAGAAACCGCTCGCCGCGCCAGGATCAGCATTGAAAAGCGCGACCGTCGCGCGTTGGATGAATTGACGCGCAACGCCAATCATCAAGGCGTTGTCGCACTGGTGGTCGAAGCAACTGCGGCAGCACATGTATCAGATGGCAAATCAGCCAGGAAAGCTTCCGGCTACGTTGAAGCCGAAACGATTCTAAATTCGCTTGGCCCCTTGCCCCTGCTGGTCTTACTGGATGGCATCGAAGACCCGCACAATCTGGGCGCGATCCTGCGCACCTGCGAAGGTGCTGGCGTGGACGGCATATTTATTCCAGAACATCGAGCAGCAGGCTTGAATGAAACAGTAGCGAAGACTTCGGCGGGCGCAGTTGAATATGTTAGCGTTGC
>JBDSAM010000059.1:0-7640 GCA_039922135.1 Blastocatellia bacterium | reverse complement strand
CGCCCTTGATCTGCTCTAGGATTGGATTGACTTCGGTCATTGCCAGCTACCTTTTGATTTGGTTTCGTCACCTTAATCTTCAGGTAGTTGGCTTTTTTAGTCACTCAAAAACTGTCCGAACCATTGTATAATTCGCCGCGCATTTATATCTGGCACATCTGGTCACATCTGAACATTCAAGGATAAGTCGTAATGGCGCTGCTGGAAGCCAAAGACATCACCAAATCCTATGTTGGCGTGCAGGCGCTCAAACGCGCGTCGTTCGATCTGCGCGCCGGAGAGGTTCATGCGCTGATTGGGGAAAATGGCGCTGGCAAATCTACGCTGATTAAAATCATCACCGGCGCGGTGCAAAACGGCGGCGGAACGATCACGCTTGATGGGCACAAGATTGATGACAACTCGCCGCAATTGGCCAAATCGCGGGGCATCGCGGCCATCTATCAACAGCCCGCGCTTTTTCCTGAATTGACAGTGGCCGAAAACATCACGATTGGCCTTATCGGGATGCAGCGGCAAAGCCTCTGGCAGCGCATAAACTGGAAGGCGCGTCACAATCGCGCGGCGGAGTTGCTGGCCCAAGTTGGCGCGAAGATTTCGACCGATGCGCTGGCAGGCGAATTGACGATGCCGCAGCAGCAGTTGGTCGAGATTGCCCGCGCGCTTGGCGCTGATGCTCGCGTGCTGATTATGGACGAACCGACCGCGTCGCTTTCCGAAGAAGACACGCAGAACCTTTTCTGCGTGATTCGCGAATTGCGCACACGTGGCGTTGGCATCATTTACATTTCGCACCGGCTGGATGAACTGCAGGTGATTGCCGACCGCGTGACAGTGCTGCGCGACGGGGCGACCATCGAAACGCGTTTGATGGCGGAGGTGGATCGGCAGGAATTAATTCGTTTGATGGTTGGACGCGAATTGTCAGCCGTCTTTCCGAAACGCGAGGTCGAACTTGGCGAGACCGTTTTTGAAGCTCGCAATTTGAGTTGCCACGCCGCCGGAATCAGCAACGTCAGCTTCACAATCCGTGCTGGAGAGATTCTGGGCTTTGCCGGATTGGTCGGCGCGGGACGGACGGAACTGGCGCGTACGCTGTTCGGCTTGACGCCTGCGGATGACGGCGAAATTCGGTTGCGCAGCAAACAGATCAAAATCAATTCGGCAGCCGAAGCCATTGAACTTGGCATTGCATACGTTCCAGAAGATCGCAGGCGGCACGGCGTGATTCTGGATTTGCCTATCAGCGCCAATACCACGTTGGCGTCGCTGCAGCAGATTTCGAAGCTTGGCTTTATCAATTTTCAAATAGAACGCCAGATTGCGACGGATTATGCCTTGCGGCTGGGCGTGAAGACGCCCGCGCTGTTTGCGGCTGCGGCTACGCTTTCGGGCGGCAATCAGCAGAAGGTCGCCCTGAGCCGCTGGCTGGCAACGAAACCTGCAGTCCTGATTTTGGACGAACCGACGCAAGGCATTGATGTCGGCGCGAAATCAGAGATTCATTCGCTGATGTGCGATTTGGCCGCGCAAGGCATGGCAATTTTGATGATTTCGTCCGAGCTTCTAGAAATTTTGGGCATGAGCGACCGCATCGCTGTCATGCGCGGCGGCACAATTGCCGCGACGTTTGATCGAGCCGAAGCCACACAACAGCAAATTCTGGCTGTGGCTCTGGGACACTAATTGGTACGGAACCGGGAGCGGTGGCGACCGGGTCGCGTCGTGATTGCGCTTATTCACAGGAACCCGATCGCTACCGCTCTCGGTTCCGTACCGGCGGAGATTCACAGGAGCTCGGTCGCTACCGCTCCCGGTTCCGTACCGGTGGACTTAGAAATGACACAATTGAGAAAAGCATTTGTGATGTCAGTCTTCCCTGACCAGCACGCCGAATATGAACGGCGGCACAACCCGATCTGGCCGGAGTTGGAAGCTACATTGAAGTCACATGGCGTGCACAACTATTCGATCTTCCTGGACGAAACGATGAATCAGCTTTTTGCCTATGCCGAGGTTGAAAGCGAAGAACAATGGGCGGCAATAGCTCAGACCGAAGTTTGCCAACGCTGGTGGCGGCATATGAGTGAAGTCATGACGTCGAATGCGAATGACAGCCCGCAATCAAAACCGCTACGCGAGGTCTTTCATCTGGATTGACTTTCTGAATTGACCTTTCGAATTGAGTGATATGCCTGCTTTCAAACTCTCCCGCTATAACCGTGAGCTTTCCGCCGCTGCCGCGTTCGCAGTGCTGCTGGTGCTGGTCGCCATCGTCGCGCCCTCTTTTTTCAGTATGGCCAACCTGCGCGATCTGATGATCAGCAACGCGCCGGTCTTGATCGTCGCAGTTGGAATGACGATGGTGATTTTGGCCGGGCAGATTGATATTTCGGTCGGATCGCAATTCGCCATCTGTGGTATCGCGGCGGGGCTGCTGGCCAAAAGCGGACTGCCCATGCCGGCGGTTCTTTTGCTGGTCATGTTAATTGGTTGTCTGCTGGGTTCGATTAATGGTTGGCTGGTAGCGCGATTGAACATTCCGGCAATCGTTGTGACGCTGGCAACGCTGGTGGCCTGGCGCGACGGGCTGCGCTGGGCAACTGAAGGCGCTTGGGTGCAGAATCTGCCTGGCGGTTTTCAGTGGTTCGGGCTGGGGCAATCGGCGGGGCAGTTTTTGATTGTGACATTTTCGCTGGTTGCTTGGTTGTTGTTCGCCTGGATGCTGGGCAACTTAGCCGCCGGACGAGCGATGTATGCCGTCGGTTCCGATGCCGAAGCAGCACGACTTGCGGGCATCAATCCGCCGCGCGTGGTGCTGGGTATGTTCGTGATGATGGGCGCGCTGGTTGGACTGGCGGCGGTGTTGAATGCGGTCAGGTTCTCTTCTGTCCCAGCCAATTCGGGAATCGGGCTGGAGATGAAAGCGATTGCGGCGGTGGTTGTCGGTGGAACGGCGATTACCGGCGGGCGAGGAACACTGATCGGAACGCTGATTGGCGTGGCGCTGCTGGGAACGATTGGAACGGCGCTGACATTCGCGGGCATCAATCCGTTTTGGGAAAAGGCGATTCAAGGAGCAATCATTCTGGCGGCGTTAGTTTCCGATGTTGCATTGGGAAAGCTCAGCACAACGTCAAAAGCGGCAGCGGTCCGGTAAGAATTCTTCTCTTCCCTAGTCCGCTGCCGCTTTTGCAACAGCGATGAATCGCCAGACTAATCCCCGGCCAGACTAATCTCCTGAATGACTCAGCTTGACAGCCTTGTATCCGCCTGCCGCGCGGTCTTTGACCCACCACAGGGCGAAAATCACCGCGGGTATTACCGCCATCATCGCGACATAGCGGAATGATGCCCCGTCACCGACGCGATCGCGAACTTTCCCCATATTGAAGATCACCAATCCAAGCGCGAACTGACCGACAAACCCCATTAAGCCCATCGTAAATGCGCCGCCTTGGGGAAATCGTTCCGACGTAATGCCCAGCATGGTCGGCCACATGAAACAGACGCCGACGTAGAAGACCGTCGCCGCAACATAAGCGCCAACTGTGCTGGAAACATTCGAGAGCATAAACAGTCCAATCGCCGCAATGATGACCGAAGCCAACATCATGCCGATCGGCGAAATTTTGTGCGCGATCGCTCCGGCGAAATACCGCAACACGAACATCAGCGCACTGCCGTACACCAAAATCAGAATGCCGCTCATCTTGGCCAGATTGCCCAAAACCGAAGCGACCATTTGCCCTGGCGCCAGTTCGATCGAGGCCGTGATCATCATGCAAAAAATCAATAGCAGAAATGCAGGATTGAGTGCCGTCCTGGCCATCTCACTGGTTGAGATGCCAGCGGCGGCCCGCTCAGTCAACGGGAATTTCTGCCCGAAGATCATCACGCCGTAAATCGCTGTCGGAATCAGGACAATCCCCATCTGCATTTTCCAGCTCAAGTGCGCCTGGCTCATGAAATACCCCAACAATCCGCCGATGATCAGTCCGCCCGGCCACCACGCATGCAAGACATTCAGTTTGTGGGTCTTTTCATTGGGATACATCGTCGCGATCAGCGGATTAATCACCGCTTCGACCAAGCCATTACCGAAGCCGGCCAGCAACATCGAGTAAGCCATCATGGAATAGCTGGACGCCATAATAAATCCGATGACGCCGACGATATGCAGTCCAAACGCCAAATACAGCAGATTGCGCATCCCCAACGTATCCAGCATTGGCGAAGCCACCAGGATCGAGGCCGCAAACCCAAAAAAGGCCAGCGTCGAAATCCAACCATATTCGGCGCGCGCTTGCGCTGGATCAAAGAATTTGCCGACCACGGCATCGCTAACCACCAAATCTTCCACGTTGCCGCGCAACGCAAAGATCATTGCAGTGACGACCAAAGACAGACAACTGGCTATGAAAAGCCTACGCTGATTCATAAACGTTTTTCCTCCGGCTAAAGCGCCTAGTAGTTGAACTCTTAAAATTGTCGGTTATCGTTTGGCGGAGAATCCGCCCTCTGGAGTGTTCTCAAAAGCGGCGCGATTATGCTTTGAGAGAGGGTAAATGGCAACACAGCCTGAAAGCATATGCAGCCTTTTAATTTGTTCCCGGACGAAAGCGCTGGTCGCTTGCGGTGATCTGGAAAACGATCGGAGTTGCGATGAAGCCCGATTATTTTCAGTGAATTAACATTGGCTGAAAACTCATTGGCACATCCTGTTTGTAGTTCGGCCAGAGAATCTCTTCGCCAAGTTCGGGACGGCGCTGGATGAGTTCGGGCAGCGACAAACGCCAGCGCAATTGCTCATCCAGTTCCTCGGCAAAGCTGCTCAACTGTTCCGGCGAAAAGTTCAGGCTGTGCATCTCGCCTTCAATCTTGCGACGGTAATCGCTGACCGAAGAGTCTGAGATACCGACAATTTCGGCGATTTCCAATTGCGAGGGTTCTTCGGTGTCGAAGTAACAGTGCCAGAGTACACGCCACAGCCGTTCAGTGCGTTGCAGGTTCGAGCGCGTCAACAGACTGAGGCGGTCTAAAAATTCAGTAGCAACCGAACGGGCTTCGCACTCCTGTTCGCCGCGCAAGGCGATCTGTTCCGGATTAGCGTCAGAGGAGGCGAGCGAGTCGTGATAGCTGCGCCCATATCGCTCTTCGTTCACTTCGTCCTCAATCGAAGTCAGCGTCGGGTCGAAGATTGGGAGCTTGCTCAGCGCCAGTTGCCGCAGCACGCGCAATGGAGCAGGCGAATCAATTGCCTCGAAAATTTCGGCCATCAACTCGACCAGTTCATGATTGCTAACGATCACTTGCGCTTCGCCGGTGCATCCTGTCCGGCGTCGGTTACGGCGACGCATGGAGATGTTGGCAATTAGATCGGTAAACGTGCCGTTATCCTTCATCCCTTTTCCATCGTTCCATTCACGCAGGCCAAACACTGCGTCGGCGGCTTGGCGGTATCTTTCAACCTGTTCAGGGGCCACCTGTTCGCGGTTGTGGGATTTATGACGGCGAAAGCGCCGGAAACGCGGATCGGTTTCCAGCACTTGGCTTACGCGGCGTACGATGCGGTAATTTTCCGGACGGCGGCGGCGCAAATTCCCAATCAGTAAATTGGTCAATTCAATCTGATAGATTTCGCGCTCAATCTCGGCGTCGGACATCTCTGCCGCAAGGTAATGGTTGAAGCGCTCTTTTTGCAGAAGCAGCACGTACAGGTCTTGTGTCAGATCGTGCAATGAGAGAAGCGGTGTCTGGCCCGAGCCATTGGAATGGCCGCCAAGCGCCGAGCGCACAAGCGGATGTGCCGAAACCATTCGATGTAATGCGCGCCAAAGGGCATTCGCGTCGCAGTTTTCGATCCTTGTCTTCCAGACATAAACCCGGTCGGCGGTGGTCTGTGAGGACGCTCGTGAAGAGAACTTCGCCTGCAATCGCGGCGACGTCATTGATAACGCTTTCATTTCAACCCTGAACGAATTGCGGACCGGTGAGGGATCCGGACGCCCGGTGCGGCATCTGTGTGTGTGTAAGTCGGCTCATACAGTACCTGACGGACACGGGTCGCCCGAACAGGCACACGCGCATTCAAGAACCGGGGCAAATTTGAAGGAGTATGTTCGCTGGCAAGCCCGCGATGACGGAGTGTGATTTTGAGGCCGTCATCACAGCCTTTTTCTATATTTTTTCTTTACTGCGCGAGCGCCGATGTCAGTATTGCTGATAACTGGCTTCCAGTAGCGGAGCATAAAGCCAACATCTATTCCAGACGATTCATGCATGGGCTGGGAAAACTGGGGCAAATGACAATTCCTCGGTTGATCTTTTTAGAAATTATCTCTCCCAGGCATCATTGCATTGTGAGGCATCTTGAGGTTTTCAGCGGATTCAAGATCGGCCAGATCATGATGCTGGAAAACTCTCACCCGCTCTTCTGCCAGCATTCAGCTTTGCTTCGACAGCTTTTTATTCAACTCAAAAAACGATTGCGAATTTCGCTTGGCCGGAAGACGAATTGAAACTATCCGCTTCCGACATGACCACATCTGATCTGGATTTTATGATCTGGGGGCTTCCGTCTATGCCGGTCCGAAAAACCAAAAGCTCCGATTTGGGCGAACAGAGTGTCTGAAATTTTGGGCCGGTGGTGCAGGCGACTGAAGCGCCGCTGCAAACGAAAGGGCTGCTTTGGAAGCAACAGCCTGAATGACCGGCGCATTATAGTCTGAAGGCATAGGGCTGGCTAGTGCTATTGACCGTCGATTGGCAATTAAGGTCAATTTTAATTCAGGTTAAATTCCGGCACGCTCTCCACCACAATCTCTTCCTGTAGACTTTCATTCCACAGTCCATCTTCTGTTCTCGACTCAATCGGGTCGCTTGCAACCGACGGCTCGAATTCGTAGACTCTGCGCCGTCCCTGCCGCCCCAAGGCCCTACCTCACAAACGCTTCCGCATTGCCTTGAATGAAATTGGAAGCACCGTTAAGATGGCCGCCTTCTCAAGAGGGGCTTGCAACCACTCGCTTTCTGAAAAGGCTTTCGGTTGCAGCTTACACAAATCCCAATCGCTTCGGAGTTACACGTTATGCTTCGCTTCTTTTCCAAACTCGAACGCTCGCGCAACCTTGTTTTGATCGCGTTCTGCGCAATTCTGCTTATCGGCCTCATCGCTTTTTATATTCCAACTAGCCAACAGGGGCTTTCCAGCCGCGCGGCCAATTCCGATGACGACATTGTCATCGCTAAAGTCGGCTCGCAGGAAATCAAGCTCAAGGAATTTCGCGCACAGATGGCGCAGATGTCTTCTGTCTTTGGCCGGGGCAACCCCCTGCCAATGTCCACGATGAAAGCCGTCGGGATGGACAAACAGGCGCTTGATCAATTGATCTCAAATCGGCTGGCGCTCGACGCAGGCGAAAAGCTTGGCCTGGGCGGATCTAACGGCGAGATCAACGACATCATCAAGCGTCAATTCTCAGACGGCCAGGGCAACTTCGTCGGCAGGGACGAATACATTCACCGGCTGCAGATGCAGGGCGTGGATGTCGCCGAGTTCGAGCGGGATCGCCGCCACGAACTTACTGCGCGCAAAGTCCGCAGCTACCTAACTTCGGCTGAGCAGATCTCTGACCGCG
>JBDSAM010000058.1:0-8475 GCA_039922135.1 Blastocatellia bacterium | reverse complement strand
GATCAGCAAATCAACGCCGCCATGACCTTGCTTCTAGAAACGCGTCCTAATTCAAAAGCAATCGAATCTGCCCGGATGGCAACAGAGATGTTCTTAAAAGCTTTTTTGGCTTTACGAAATGGCCTTACCGAACAATCAGCGAGACAAGACATTCGGCACAATCTTGAAGAAGCTGTAAGACGATGCCTTGCAGTTGTAAACCATGCTGATCTGAACAAAATTCAAAATGAAATAAGTTGTTTCCCAACAGACATAGGAGATCGTTATAGAGGTACAGAAAGTAGCCCGAGACAGCTATGGGAAGCGTCAAGAGTGGCACAGTCTACAGGAGCTACAATTGTTCGCTTATTAACGGGCCGCGACATTCGGCGTCAATGATCTAAAGTTTTTTCCTGATCCCCAATAGCTCTGGGGCTACACACAAATGCGCGTAACCCCAGGCAGTGAATGATTATCTACTTCTTTTCGTAGGTCACGCGGTAAACGAAGCCTTTGTTGTCGTCGGAGATGTACAGCGCGCCGTCCGCGCCGGTAATCAGCGCCGCCGGGCGTCCGTTGATAGCTTGGCCGTCTTTCAGCCAGCCGGTGGCGAAATCTTCCAGAGCGACGGGCTGGCCGTCTTTGAAAACAATGCGGGCGACTTTGTATCCGATTTTCTCTTTGCGGCCTGTCGGACTGGAGCCGTGGATGGCGATGAACAATGCGCCGCGATAGCTGGCCGGGAATTTCTTGCCGGTGTAAAAGCGCAGGTCAATCGGCGAGGAATGCGCTGGAAGTTCAAACGCGGGCGGCGTGGCTTCGCTGGCGTTCAGCGAACCTTTGGCGTCTTTCAATCCGGCATTGGGCACGTTTTTGCCGACGAAGTAGGGAAAGCCGTAATGCTTCCCTTCTTCGATACGGTTGATTTCGTCAGGTGGGAACTCTTCGCCTAAGCCGTCCTGGCCCATATCGTCGGCCCAGATAACGCCTGTCTTCGGGTCCCAGTCGAAGCCAATGGCGTTGCGCAGGCCTTTGGCAAAAGGCTTTCCGCCGCTGCCGTCGGCGTTGTAGACCATAATCGTTGTGCGGCGCGCATCGGCTTCTTCGCAGATGTTGCACGAAGAGCCAATGGAGACATACAGCTTGCCCGCTTTGTCAAAACCGATGCTGCGCGTCCAGTGGGATGTGGTCGAAACCGGCAGGTCAATAAACTTTTCCGGCGTGCCTTCGATTTTGCCGTTAGCGTATTTGACCCGCATCACCGCAGGGTTGGTCGCGATGTACAGATAACCTTTGTTGAAGGCCAAGCCGTGCGGGCGTGTCAGGCCGCTGGCAACGATCTCCAACTTGTCGGCTTTGCCATCTTTGTCGCGGTCGGGCAAAGCGACGACATCGCCTTTTGATTGGCGAGCGACGAACAACACTCCATCAGGGCTAACGGCCATCAGACGCCCGTTGGTCACGTCCGAGGCAAATACAGAAACCTTGAATCCGGCAGGCACGGTTACCGTCGCAGGCACGGCGGGAGCTTGCGCTTGTTGACTCGATTGCGCAGGCGTCTGCCCAGAGATAGGAGCGAACGCGATGAAGCAGATGAACAGACAGAGTGACAAAGACTTTTTCACTGGTCTTTTCTCCTTTAACGTTGGTGGTGAATATGAATGAAGTGGTGCGAGCGGCGAAGCCTAACAGCGAAGCCGTCATCCATCAAGCCTAGCCAGCGTGACAAGCGTGGCGAACCGTCTAAGCAACATGTCACGGTAGGAGTTTCCGCATTCTCTTGGTTACAATCCCCGCCGCGAAATCGAAATCACAACCAATCCAATTTTCAACTGTGGTGTATGCAATGAACAAGATTTTCTCAACGCTATTTCTTTTGTCGGTGTGCGTATGCGCGCTTTCATTGGCCCAAACCGGCAAACCGCAAACTCACAGCCGCACAGTGGCGCTGACTTTTGATGATCTGCCTTACGTCAACATGTCAGGCGGAAGTTTTTTTCTGAACGCCAAACGCGTCACGACCGAGTTGATGCGTGTGCTCAAAGCGCATCGAGCGCCGGCCACAGGCTTCGTCAACGAAGGCAAGCTGCATGCGCCGGGCGAGCTTGAAGCGCGTACCGCGCTTTTGCGGCAATGGGTGGATGCTGGCATGACGCTGGGCAATCACACCTACTCGCATCCAGACTTCAATCGGCTGACCGTCGAACAGTTTCAAGACGAGATTGCGAAAGGCGACATCATCACGCGGCAATTGATGAAATCGCGCCAGCCTTATCAACTCTACTTTCGCCACCCGATGACGCACACCGGCGACACGCGGGAGAAGAAAGAGGCGATTGAAAAATTCCTGGCGGCGCGCGGCTACAAAGTCACACCGCACACCATTGAAAACAGCGACTTCATCTACAACGTCGGCTACGCCCGAGCGAAGCTGAAGAAAGATGATGCGCTGGTGAAACGATTACGCGAGAACTATCTCGATCTGACCTTTGCCGCAACCGACATCGCCGAACGGATTTCGCCGCAAATCTTCGGACGCGACATCGCGCAACTCTTGTTACTCCACGCCAACAACATAAATGCCGATTGCCTGGACGAGATGCTGCGGCGTTACGAAGCGCGCGGCTATCGCTTCATAACGCTGGACGAAGCGATGGCCGATGCGGCGTATCAAACCAAAGACACGCTGGTCAGTGACCGCGGGCCGACCTGGCTGTGGCGTTGGAGCAAAAGTTTGGGCCTGAACATCAGCTTCAAGGACGACCCCGATCCGCCGCAGTGGGTGATGGAGCTTTACAACCAACAGCGCTAATTGGCACAGACCTATGACAAATTTTGAAAAGAAGCCTTTGGCCATCAGCAACGACAGCAACGACGAGAACCGCGATCTCGGCTTCGGCGCGCGCGTCGCGGGCGAAAGCCGCCAGCGAGTGCTGACCCGTGATGGCAGCTTTAACGTCGCGCGCACAGGATTGAATCGGCTGGCAGCATTCAGTCTGTACCACGCGTTGCTGCGGATTTCGTGGCCCAGTTTTTTTGGCGTTGTTGGAATCGCTTACTTTATCGCCAACTCGGTCTTCGCCCTAGCTTACCTGTTGTGCGGCCCCGGTGGTTTGACAGTTCCCGAAAACATGCAGATCGGCAATCGGTTCTGGGAAGCGTTCTTTTTCAGCGTGCATACGATGGCGACCATTGGCTACGGCAACATCACACCGGTGGGCATGGCAGCCAACCTGATCGTCGCGTTCGAAGCGTTGGTTGGCTTGCTGGGGGTGGCCCTGGTCACAGGGATTCTGTTTGCGCGCTTCTCGCGCCCGACGGCCAAAATCATTTTCAGCCATCAAGCGATCATCGCGCCTTACCGCGGCATCACGGCCTTTGAATTTCGCATCACCAATGGGCGCTGTAACGAGATTATCGAACTGCACGCGACAGTCCTGCTCTCGCAGCTAGAAGAGCGCGACGGCAGGCGCGTGCGCAACTTCTATCCGTTGCGGCTGGAACGCGAGCAGGTCACTTTCTTCAACTTGAGTTGGACCCTCGTCCATCCGATTGACGAAGCCAGCCCGTTTTTCGGCAAGACTGAACAAGACCTGCTGGCGGCGGACGCTGAGGTTCTGGTGCTGCTGACCGGCATTGACGAAACATTTTCGCAGACCGTTCACGCCCGATCTTCTTACGAAGCCGAAGAGATTGTTTGGAAGGCAAAGTACGGTGACATCTACAATCCGCCAACCGGGTCGGGCCGCTTGACGATTGATGTGCGCAAATTGCACAGTATCGAACTCTTGGACAAGACTGCGGAATAGGCCGCCGGACTTTTGCGAAAAAGAATGAGCAGTAATTCTCACCCAAGCCCTGCGAACAATCAGACACCAATTCTACTAATCATTAACGGCGATGACTTCGGCTATTCCGAAGCCGTCAATCGCGCCATCATCCAAGCGCACCGCGAAGGCGTGCTGACCAGCGCCAGTCTGATGGTCAACGAACGCTCCGCTGCCGAAGCCGTAGCAATGGCCAAAGCGAATCCCTCCCTTGCCGTCGGCCTCCATTTGGTATTGGTACTGGGCCGCGCCGCTCTGCCGCATTCTGAAATCCCGCACATCACCGACGCTGCCGGTAATTTCACCAACAGCTCCTTCAACGCGGGCATCAATTACTACTTCAAGCCATCAGCTCGCCGCGAGCTTCGCCGCGAAATGCGAGGGCAGTTTGAGGCGTTCGCTGCCACAGGCTTGCGCTTTTCACATGTGGATGGCCACACGCACCTGCACCAGCATCCGGTAGTCTTCGATGAATTGATCCGGCTGTGCGAAGAGTTCGACGTGCGCCGCGTCCGTGTCGTCAAAGGCGAAATGCGTTTGAGCCTGAAGCTGGATCGTACGCATCTGCCGATCAAACTTGTCTGGGGAACTGTCTTCAACCTGCTGGGGCGCTGGTGCGAATGGCGATTGAAAGGGCGCGGCTTCGTCCAGCCGCGAAAAGTCTACGGCCTACTGCAATCGGGCGATATGAACGAAAGCTATTTGCTCGGCCTGCTGGAACGGATAGACGCCGTGGGTAGCGAAATTTATGCACACCCGCTGACGCTTGACGCTGGCGATGCCGAGAGGCGGGAGAATCCCGGCGGCACGCGCGAGCTACAAGCATTGATAAGCTGGCGCGTGCGACAAGCAATAGAAGCCGCAGGCTTTGAATTGGCGAACTACGAATCGCTGTCAAAATCCGCAATCCGCAATCCGCAATCCGCAATATGAAAACTCTAGTGGTTCTATTCATCGCCATCTGCGCGCAGACGCTGGGCGATGTTTGCTTAACAAAGGGCATGAAATCTATCGGCGAGGTCAACACGCTTGATCCGGCAGAGCTGTTTCAGATCGGTTTGCAGGTCTTCACCACGCCGTACATTTGGCTGGGCATCTTAATCCTGAGTATCTTCTTCGGTCTTTATTTGATTGCGCTGTCGTGGGCAGATTTGAGCTTCGTGCTACCGGTCACGGCATTCGGGTACGCGCTGAATGCGTTTATGTCGTGGCGGCTGCTGGGCGAGCAGGTATCGCCGGTTCGTTGGCTGGGGACGCTGGTGATTTGCCTGGGCGTGGCAGTTGTTTCACGAACCGAACAGCGCACAACCAGGCAAATGGACGCGGCAGAGGTGGTGGAGGCGAAAGTTTAGATGAAGACGTTTTTGCTCTTCTGTTCGTTGGTCGGGTGCAGCTCGCTGGGCGAGATTCTTTCGGCTAAAGGCATGCAGCAAGTCGGCGACGTTTCGTTCCGCCCCCGCAAGCTGATCGGCGCGCTGGTAAGAATGATCCGCAATCCATATTTGATTGCCGGCGTAGTCTGTATGGCGGTTTCGTTCTTCTCGTTCATCAGCTTGCTAAGCTACGCCGACTTGAGCTTCGTCGTCCCGCTCACCGCCGTCGGCTATATCACCAACACGCTGGGCGCGCGGTTCTTCCTGCACGAAAAAATCACCAAAGAACGCTGGATGGGAACGCTGCTGGTGGCCTTTGGCGTTTCGCTGGTTTCGCTGTCGGGCACGCTGGAAGCAATGACCAATGGCAATACAGCGAATAGGGCCATCGGCTGGCTGCACGGCGTTCAGACTGTGTTCGCGCCGCGGGTTGATTCGCCTGTGCTGTTCTGGCTGCTGCTAATCTTACGAATCGGGCTGTTCATCTGCGTGCTGTCGGCAATTGTTTATTACGGAATCGCAGTAATTGCAGGGCTGGCCTGGTTTCGTGACCGCCGCCGCCAACGCGCGTTAGGGTTGAACTTCACGCCGCCCGCGACGATCTTAAAACCCGTGCGCGGAGCCGATGCGGAGGCCTACGAAAACTTTGCCAGCTTCTGCCAGCAGGACTATCCTGAATTTCAGATCATCTTTGGCGTCCGTGAAGAAAGTGATCCGGCCGTACCCATCATTCGCCGATTGATGGCTGACTTCCCTGCCTTGGACATAGAGATTGTCATTTCAGCCAATGAGATCGGTTACAACGCCAAGGTTTCCAATCTGCAAAACATGCTGGCGAAGGCCAAGCACGATGTGCTGCTGATTGCCGACAGCGACATCCGCGTCGAACCTGATTACCTGCGCCGCGTTGTCGCCCCGATGCAGCAACCTAAGGTAGGCATGGTGACGTGCTTATATCGCGGAGCAAACGCGCGGACATTCGCGGCCCTGCTGGAAAACGTCGGCATCTCCGCCACCTTCGGGCCGGAGGTCTGTTCGTCGCGCTTGCTGGAAGGCATTGCCTTTTCGCTCGGATCAACCCTTGTCATGCGGCGCGACCTTCTGGAACGCATCGGAGGCTTTCCGGCGGTAGCGGATTATCTGGCCGATGATTTCCTGCTTGGCAATTTGACGGCGAAGTTAGGCTACGAAGTGGTGCTGTCTGACTGCGTGGTAGATCATATTTCAGGGCCGGACACGATGGCGATGATGCTCAAACATCAACTGCGATGGGGGCGGTCAACGTGCATCTCGCGGCCTTGGGGCTATCGCGGATTGATCCTGACATACGGCACGGCAACGACGCTGCTGGCGCTGCTGGCCTGGGGCTTTTCGGCATTTGCGTGGTGGCTGTTGGCTACGACAATGTTCTTTCGTTTTCTGCCTGTCTTTCTAGTCGGCGTGTTTGGTTTAAAAGATCATGTGCTGGCGCGATACTTTTGGCTGGTGCCCATTCGCGACCTGGTGACTTTTGGTATTTGGGCCGCAAGCTTTATCGGCGACGAGATTGAATGGCGCGGTATGAAGTTCCGGGTGTTGGTAGGAGGACAACTTGCCCCTGCCCGTTTGCAAACGCCAGAATAAACAAGGTTATAACTGTCTTTTGCGGCTCTGCCGCCCGATGTGCGGCAAGTCTCTGACTTGCCGGGAATGATGTCATTTATCTTTGGGGCTACGCCCCATGTGCGCCAAGTTAAGCAGGTAAAGCATTGAATTCATTGACTTGATCTGGTCGTTCTTTGAAAAAGTGTGTGCCTCTAAGCGAGATGGATTGCCTCTTTCGCTTTCGGGGGCGCTCTGTCAGTACAACAATCGCGCGTCGTGTCAGGCAGCGTGCCCAGTGTTGAACGCCTGTAATTAAGGGCCGAATTTGTTCCTCGGCTAATCGCCAGCTTCGCCAGGTGACGGTTCGGTCAGGGCAGATTGTCGCTGCCCGGCGTTCGATTAAGCAGGCGTAGAGCAATTTGCCTTTGAGGTAAACCATCGCCAGCAAGCCGTCTTTTTTCGCCCGCAGGCAATCCAGTCTGAGCAGGCTTTTGAATCGTTTGATGACGATCTCGATTTGCCAACGCAAGCGGTAGAGTTTGCCGATCACTGCTGCGCTGACTTCTTGAGGCGAAATCGTGGTCAAGACGATGACCCAGCCGCAGAAAAACAAGGTCGCTTGTTTCGGCGTTGGGCGCGAATTCTTGTTCGCTTTTCGGCGACAGCGTTGGCGCGCACGGTTGGCTTCTTCTTCCGTCAACCGATAAGCGTGAGCCCAAACCGCAATCGTCTTGCCTTGATGCTCGAACTGCGCCGGAATTGTCACGACCTGCTCGCTTGAGTGGCCGATAGCTTGTTGTAAATCCAACGCTTTACCGTCTGTCGTTTGCAATCGCATTCCGCTTGGTTTCAACCGCACGATGACTTCGGCGCCTCGCTCTTTGGTTGCGGCAATGCCGCAGGCGCTGGCAAAGCCACGATCCGCCAACGCGATGTCGCCGGGTTGCCAGTCAAAACGAGCCAGGCCTTCGCCGGTTTTGGTCGTCGTCACTTCTAAAAAAACGATCTGATGACTGAACCATTCCCAGCCCAAGTGGACGCGGTAATCAGAAGTCTTCGCGCCAGGAGCTTGGACAACTGAGCCGTCTATCAGAATCAATCGCTTGCCGACCTGATTTGTTTCCGGTGGCGCTGGCAACATCTGACGTAAGAGCGCGGTCAACCAGGGGCCACAAGCGATCAATCGGTCACGGACAGCTTGATCGGTCAAAACCTGACCCAATTGAGCATAATTCGCGCTCACTGTCCGCAAGCTTTCGTCCAACCCGCAATAAAGAAAAACCAGACGCAGCAATTGGGTTGGCGACTTGATGACGCGCGCACGAGTGAATGCCCGAAACTCCCGCGCCAGAGATTCAAGATCGGGCGGTAGCTCTTGGAGCAATTCCGCAAAAGTGGTATCAGCTTCTTGAAGAGATGGTATCTGTGAGAATCTCCTTGAGTAGGGTGATTTGTTCACTCACAGTTTGCCATCTCTTCTCAATAACTTACGACCTTAACTTGGCGCACATGGGGTGTGGCCCCTGGCTGGACGGCCTCGATGATGGGGATAATGACGCTGGTGCGCGTGCTACCGGAAGAGAGATACAATGAGGTGATGGCGCGCGTTAAAGCAGGCAAGATTGAGAAGCCGCAGGCAGCGCCCGGACACAAACACACGGACATCCTGCGCGAGCGATAGAGTTCATTCACGGAGCATGAAATCACAGCAA
>JBDSAM010000057.1:0-5381 GCA_039922135.1 Blastocatellia bacterium | reverse complement strand
TCCTGGCGCTGAAATCAAATTCGTCGCCAGCGTCGAGAACGGTGTCAGCATTCCATTGAAGTTGGCGAATTGACGCGAACCCAGCAGCGTCATCATCAACTCAGTCCAAGGCGGATCGCAATCACACGCGATCCGCCTTGGACTGTTTTGGGTTCAAGCTATTCGCGCCAGTATTTCGGCAAGTTTAGTTTGGTCGCCAGCAGTATTTCGCGGATGGCTTTGCGATCTTCAGCGCTCAGACGGGCGAAGGTGAGGCTGATGTCCTTTCCATTCAATACATCCCACAACCGGCGATATACATAATCAAGCGTTTCCGGCGGCAGATTGTCGAAGGCCTCAGAGTAGATAAGAAAGCTGCACGGATAGCGGAACAGTCGCTTCCGCAAATCGAACTGTCGCAGCGAGCGGCCTTGCGCATCAAACGGTCCCAGTTTGGCGAACATTTCAGCAAAGCCCGACGTGCCGCGCACAGCTTCAGTCAACGCTGCGTCGTCGGTGAAAAGCATGTATTCAAGCAAAGGATCGCAGGCCGATTGAATGCGCCGCCGCGTTGAAGCCGTCGTCTCCGCGCTCAGCTCGCCCAGCGCCTTTATCATCGTGTCGCGGTCGTGCAACGCCCGGCGCGTATCCCAGCCTGCGCGCGTGATTAGATTGGTCATCCGTGTCTGATGCTCGATTACCATCAAGGCCACTATGTCGCTGTGCGGGCTGAGATATTCTTCGGCGTTAAAGCGGCCTTTGAGCGACGTGACGTTTTGCGATTCGCGCGTGTCCAATTCGCTGGGGCGCTGTGCATCGCGGACGAAGGCATTACCCATATGAGCCTGCGCGCCGTGCGTACCGGTGACGTACCAGCCGCCCCAGCGCTCTTTCAATGGGCTGCGGTGATCGGTGACAAAGCCGCCCGCATGAAACAAGGGCATGCCGCTGGGTTCTGGAAAGATCGAACGAATCATCAGTCCTGGAACATTCAGCGTGGAATTGTTCAGATGGCATTGCAGACAAGTGTCGCGCCGCTGAAAGCGTGGCCGCGTGCTGCGCCCCTGATCTATGGTGTAAAAGATGACGCCTTGTTTTGGGTCTACCGAGGCAATCTCCAGCACCTCCCCGCCCCGCACGTAGCCAACCGAAACGCCATCATTAAAATAGAGCGCGCGCGGACGGTGCGGCGAAATCAACGGCGCTTGAAAGCTGGTCTTGCCGAAATTCAGGATTTGCGAATCGGTTTGAATACTCAGCGCTCGCAAGACCGACGGAAGCCAGCCGAACTGTTCGTCAAAATTGAGCTTCGCTTTGCCGCCATCCAATTGTTCCTGCAACCGCCAGACGGCGTCGTTGACCGCTCCCTTTTCGTATTGAATCGCTTCGTGGTTGTAATCCTGCTGAATGGAAAGCGCTGTCGTACTCGCAGCCGCCAGAAGCAACAGGACAATCACCAGAGCGATGAGTTTAATGAATCGAACTGACATAAATCGTTTAAGACCGGCCAACCGTCTTCGTCTCGTAGAGACGATTGAGCTTAGGCAGGTCGTTTAGGGCCTGCATGGCGCCCAAAGGATCGCGCGTCGCGTAGCGACGGCTGAATATTGACCGCCAGGTTCAGGTGTCGCAAGGCGACACGGGCTTTCTTGCCTCGATTGCGCAGACCATAAATGACCTGCGCACGTTCAAATGCCGCGATGCATCATTAACGGACCAGCCTAAGCGGTTTCGGGCACTGCCGTAATAATGACCTTTTTCTCCGCCTTCGGCCGCCTGAAGATCAGATCAAGCGCGAAGTAGACGAATGCCACAGCGCCGACGGCGAAGACCATATCGCCAACGATGCGCATCCACCGCAGAGACTGCATCAGGCTGGTCTGCATGAATTCGGGACTGCGCGCCGACCAGTAGCCGACGGAAACCGATTGGTAAGTTTGTAGCAGGCCAACAGGTAACAGACTTAGCACAATTTCCATCAGCATGCCGATGTTGATCGCCCAGAACGCGAACTTAATCAGCCCTTCTTTCCAAATCATCTCAGGCTTCATTGCGCGCAGGCAGAAAAGCGTCAGCCCAAGCCCCAGCGTTCCATACACGCCATACAGCGCCCCGTGCGCGTGGACGGCAGTCGTGTTCAATCCCTGCATGTAATACAGCGCGATCGGCGGGTTGATCATAAATCCGAAGATGCCTGCGCCAACCAGATTCCAGAACGCGACAGCCACGAAAAAATAGATCACCCATTTGTATTGTTCCAGCCAGGGCTGCGCCCGCGTGTGATTGATGTTTTCCCACACCTCGAAGCCAACCAACGTCAGCGGCACAATTTCCAGCGCACTGAAGACAGAACCGAAGGCCAAAGCCACCGTCGGCGTCCCGGCAAAGTAAAGGTGATGCAGCGTGCCGATAATGCCGCCCGATAGATAGACCGCGCCCGACAGCAATGATGCCTGCGCCGCTCGTTCGGCTTTGATCACGCCCAATCGCGAGAACAGGAACGCGATGACCACCGTGGCAAAAACTTCAAAGAATCCTTCCACCCACAGATGCACTACCCACCAGCGCCAATATTCGACCACGGAAAGATGCGACCTCATCCCCCAGAAGAGGCCAGGACTGTAGAACAGCGCGATGCCCGTCGTCGTGATCAGGTAAAGCACAATCAGCGATTTTCGATTGTCATTCTTTCGCAATGCCGGAACCGCCGTGCGCGCGATCAGGAAGAGCCACAGCAACAAGCCAACGAACAACGCCGCCTGCCACACGCGGCCCAGATCAACGTATTCGTAGCCCTGATGCCCGAAGTAAAACGACGCCGCGCCCGTCAGTTTGTGCGCGATGCTCAACCATTGCCCGGCCATCGAACCTAACACCACGATTAGCAGCGCGCCGAACAGAAGATCCACGCCCAGCTTCTGCCGCTTCGGTTCGTAGCCGCAGATGATTGGGCCGATGAACAGCCCAGACGCCAGCCACGCAGTCGCAATCCAGAAGATGCCCAGTTGCGTGTGCCAGGTGCGCGTCACGGCGTAAGGCAGGTAATCCGCCAGCGGGAAGCCGTAAAAGCCGCCGCCTTCAACGCCGTAATGTGCCGTCAGCACGCCCATAAAAATTTGTAGCAGGAAGAGCAGCGAAACGACCAGGAAGTATTTGACCGTCGCTTTCTGCGAAGGCGTCAGTGGCACGCCCAGCAGCGGATCACTGCTGGGCACGTCATGCGCTGGCTCCGACTTGCGACCGGCCAGCAACCAGACCATCGCGCCAATGCCTGCCAGCAACATAATCACGCTGACGCCAGTCCAGACAATGGAACTGCTGGTTGCGACATTGGCCACCAAAGGTTCCGGTGGGAAGTTACTGGTGTATGAGATCGTCTGGTTCGGGCGGTTGGTAACCGAAGCCCATGATGTCCAAAAGAAAAACGAGTTGAGTTGCCGCAGCTTTGCCGGATCGGATTGCGCATCACGCTGAATGGCGTAGCTCTTGTTGCCGTTGGCGAAAACATCCGAGTAATGCTTCAGATTCTCTTCAAAGGCTTCGGCACGAATCGGCTCAACGGTGATTTTGCCTGTCTGCGTGTCGTAATTGTTTTTGCGCAGCGTATTTTGCAATCGTTGGCGCAGCACGGCCTGTTGTTCGGAATTGATCGCGCTGTAGGGATGCGAGAATTCAGCATTTGCCCAACTGTCCAGAATATAAGTGGCTTCGCGGTGCAGATAATCCGCCGTCCAATCTGGCGCGACATAACTGCCGTGCCCCCAGATTGACCCCATCTGCATTCCGCCCATCGCCTGCCAGACGTTCTGTCCATCCAAGACCTGACCGTCAGCAATCAAGACTTTGCCTTCAGTGGTCACAACTTCGCGTGGAATCGGTGGCGCTTGCCGGAAAATCTCCGTGCCCACCCAACCGAGAATCGCAAACGAGAACACAAAAATTGCGATAAATACGATCCAAAGCCGTTTCATCGTCTCTCCTTTTACTTGCGGGTGAAGCGTTTAAAACTTCATGACTAAAATATGCAATGCAGGCTCGGCACTGACCTCGTGCGCGATGCCTGCGTCCAGCGCGATCAGTGTTCCAACCGTCAGAGGTTGCTCGTCCTCCAATTCCTCTCCGGCGCGAAATACTCCGCTACCGGCCAGACATAGCACCGTGATCGGCGACGAAGCCGTATGCCGGGCCAGGGTTTCCGAATTGGAAAGTTTTACCTCAAAGACCTTTTGCCCCTCGCGGCTGAGCAAAACATTCGCTTCTTTGCCGGTGGCCGATGAGGGTTCCTGGCCGAATGTGAAATTGGCCAAAAGTTGAATGTGCTTCACTGTGATTGCCTCCTGTTTCTTCAGTTCACTGATTTGGATTACCCCCTGGCCTGAGCGACCGCCCGTTGCAGGTTCTCTCGCATTCGCATGGCCAGTTCGACGAACCTTGCACCCAACGCCGCCTCGCACTCTTCGCCTACTGTTTCAACAAACAACTCTATCCAACGATCGAAGTGGCGCGGGCTGATTTCTTCAACCTGCAAATGCGCCATCATCGGATTGCCTTTGTAACGAGCAGTATGGAACAAGATCGCCGACCAGAAATCGCACATACGCGCCAAATGGCTGTCCCATTTGTCACCAATAAAGCGCTCAAACACCGGCCCCAACAGCTTGTCCTGCCTGACCTTGCAGTAGAACCGATGCACGACTTGTTTCACTGTTTCTTCCTTCGCGCGCGATTCGTCCTGCTGATCACGCGACGGGGTCTGGATAAATCCATTGTCCATCAGGGTATTCCCTCTCCAAAAGAAAAGATGTATTGTAAATACATCTTTGCATGGAGAGGCAGTTAAAGCAATATGAAAAATACTTCTTTAAGGAAAAATGTAATGGTTGAGAGGAAGTGCGCATGAAGCTGACGCTATACACGGACTATTCACTGCGGATGTTGATGTATCTGGCGGCGAATCCGGATCAAACCAGCACAATTCAGGAGATTGCCAATGGCTACAACATCTCCAAAAATCACCTGATGAAAGTTGCCTATGAATTGGGCCAGGCGGGTTATGTCGAAACCGTGCGAGGGCGCAACGGCGGATTGCGTCTTGCTCGCGTGGCGTCGGAGATCAAGCTGGGCGATCTGGTGCGCGAATGCGAAGGCGATTTCACCCTGGTTGAATGCTTCGACCCTGAGCATAACCAGTGCGTGCTAACGCCAGTTTGCAAGCTGAAGAACGTGTTGAAAGAAGCGCTCGACGCCTACTTCCAGTCGCTCAATCAATATTCGCTGGCCGACCTGCTGCAACAGAAGAAGGCGCTGGTGAAGCTACTGTCGCTCAAGTCGCAGCCAGAACCCGCGGCCAACATCGTTGCCGCATCGAAATCCAAATCTTAGACTCTGCCTTATGACGCTCG
>JBDSAM010000056.1:0-3674 GCA_039922135.1 Blastocatellia bacterium | reverse complement strand
GTGCCGTCGCTGTTGCTGACGGAGTTCGGCACGGATTTACCGTCAATGAGAACGATGGCGCCGTCCTCAAACACGAACTTGATGGCGGCGTCCAGCCCGGCATTATTGCCCAGGCGTCCGCGCACGGCTTCGGTAAATTCAGCGACCGTGAAGTCTTTCTTTTCTTCAGACAAAAGGTTTCTTCCCATTCGGCTGTTTGCGATTGCTAAGCCGATTTCAGTCTTTTGATTCGGAATTGAGACGCTTGGATAACTTGGGGCGGAATCGTACCAGCGGTTATCGGTTGTCACAAGAAATAATTCATCCCAACTTTGAAGCAAGCAAATCAGGCCTATTCATCGCATCCTTACGGCGGACGTGCAGCACCGCGATCTTGGTAGAATGATTGAACGGTGCAAAGTCGGTTATGTCTGCTGTCAGGCTGGACGCAACACGGGTTATGTCATAACCCGTGAAGTCCCCCGCCACTGGAATCAATTCTTCAATAGTCAGATAGCCATCCGCGCATAACGTTTCCAACGACCGCAAATACTCAACGCCGCTGACAAAAAGTGCATTGTTGACGGCGACCAGCCTGCCGCCGTCGGCAATCAGCGGGCGGACTTTGTTAATCAGGCGGGCATAATTCTTTTCCATATCCACGATACCTTTGCCGGTGGCAGCAAAAAAAGGCGGATCAAGCAGAACGCAATCAAACTGTTCACCAGAGCGAATCATACGGCTGATCTGTGGCCAGAAATCGCCGGTTTGAAAATCGGGTTTGTGTATGGGAAAGCCGTTCAGCGTGTAAGAAGTTTTGGCTACGTTCAGAAACGTGCGGTTTAAGTCCAGGTGGACGACGCGAGCCGCGCCCGCAGCCTGCGCTGCTACGCCCAGGCTGCCTGTGTATGCGAAGGTATTCAGCACTCGCTGGCCGCCCAGATTGCGCAGTATCCATGCCCTCAGGTTGCGCGTATCCAGATACAGGCTGGCATCGCGGTTCAACTGTAAATCCACGGCATACCAAACGCCATGCTCGCGAACTTTGCGCGCCAGCGTAGTGCCTGCCAGCAGCTTGCCTTTGCGCGTTTCAGCGTTATTTGCGTGGTGAACTTTCAGTAGCACAGCGGTGATCCAGGGCAGGCGGGATTGATAAAATTGTTGCGCGGTGGCGATGACAGCCTGATTTCCTTCCGCCTCTTGGGCGTAATCGTGCAGGACTAGCGTTTGCGCATACAGGTCAGCGGCCAGCGCTGGCCAGCCTTCGGTAAAGCCATTGAAGAGCCGGAACGCCGCTTCGTGACGCGCATCGAACAGCGTCGCACGGGCGGTCAGCGCTCCGGCCAACAATTCATCAAGCGATTTGGTCATCAATAAAACGGCGAGGTAAGAATGCCGACCGGCCATCGTGCGAGAAAGTCACGGACGTTCAGGATAGGCGAAGCGCGCCAGCTTCGTTTGCGTTTGCGGATTCCACAAGATGATGGGTTCGCCCCGTCGCAACGTATCGCCCATCGGGCGATACGTTGGCTTTTCAGGTTGAGCGAGCGGCGAAATGGCGATGGTGGCTGTGGGCACGGAATCACTGGCGATATAGACCATTGCGCCGTCGGCTTTGACATCGCGGCATGGGCCGGCGGTCTTGAGGTTTTTGGCGACGATTGGTTGGCGCGGGTTGCGCGCATCAATGATGACCAGGCCCGCGTCGCCGCTGGCCAGATAAGCCAAATCGCCGGCCACATCCACGCGAGTGGCATAGCCGTTGGTGGTGACTTTGCCAAGCAGGTTGGGCTGCGATGGATTGGTCAAGTCATAAATGCCCAACCCGTTGCCTGTACCGAACGTGGCGTAAGCCAGGAAGAGTTGATTGCCTTGCGCGCGCACATCCTGCGCAGCGGCGGGCGTGGCGATTGACGCGACCACGCGGGGCGCGGTTGGGTTGGCTACGTCCACGACTTGCAGGCCGGTCAGGTTATCGGCGATGTAGGCGTAATTGCCAGCGATGTCCAATCCCAGCGCACCGCCGGGCGTGTCCGCCGTGCCGATGAGTTGCGGCAAATGGCCGTCCGCGCCCAAATCCACGATGAACAATCCGCCCTCGCCGCCTGCCAGGTAAGCCAGCGAGCCACGCGTCTTGATGGCGTTGATGCGCGCGCCGAAAGGAAGCTGGAAGCGTCCGAGCAGTTGGCGCGTGGCGGTGTCCAGCACTTGCAATTCAGAGCCGTCGTTTGCGCCGACCAGCGCCCAGCGGCCATCGGCTGTAAAAGCTGCCGCGCTGAGCGTGCCCAGGCCGTCCATCACCTCATTCAAGATTGGTTTTTGCGGCGTTGAAAAATCACCCCACAGGAGTTGATGACGGTTGGGGATGCCGAAGTTGCGCACATTGGCAGCGGCAAGCGTAGATGATCCCTGTACGGCGATGGCGGCGGCGGTAGAGGTTTGCGGGATGGCGGTGAGCGGCGTCGCCGGCTCGGGCGCTTTTGTATCGAAGAGTGTCAGCGCCGGATTATTGCCTGTTGAAGCCAGCAGCAGCAGGCCAGCACCCGCACCCAACCGTGCGCCGGTGCCGTCCGTTCGATAAGCTCCGCCTTGATAGAGCAAGAATGGAAATCTGAATGAGAACAATTGCACGCCGCTAGTGTCGTCGCCGCCATTGCCTGTTGCTACGGCGAGCATCCCGGAGTTGGTGACGGCCACGTCGTATGTCGGCACGCCGGGCAAGACTGTCGAGATTAATGGCGGCGCCGCCGGATTGAACAGGCCGAAGAGCTTCACCCCCGCCACAGTGGGCACAGCCAGTAGCAATCCGAACGGCGAGGAGATGAACGCCAACCGCGAGGCATTTCCGATTTCGCCCAGCGAGCCGACCACCACCGGCGCGGCCGCGTCGCTGATGTCAATCACCTGCACGCCCGCCGCACCCATTGCCACATACGCGAAACGATTCATCACCACCTTGATCGCCTGCGGCGAGCTGTCCAAGCGCACAAACCCCAACGCCGCCGGAGCCGTTGGATCGGTGACGTCAACCAACTGCAAGCCATTGCCTTTGCCCGCAATGTAACCGCCGACAACGGCAAACTGGCCGCCGCCCATCGCCAGACACGCGCCGCCCGAAGCCGGAAAGAGCGCGGCCACCTGGCGCGGGCTTGTGGGATCGGCGGCGTCAATCACGCGCAGCGCTGTGTTGCTGAAGGCCGAGGTGAGAAGGATGTGTTGGCCCAACACGACCACGCCTGTTGCCGGCGTGATCGTAAAGAATGCGCCGACGACTGCTGCCGGCCCGCGCTTGGTCAAATCCATGATCTTCAGGCCGGCTCCATCCGCCACATAGCCCGTCAATCCCTCGATGGCAATGTCGCTGACCGCGCCGCCAACGACGGGCAGCAGACCGCTGACTGCCGGCGAGAAGGTCAGAATCGTAATGCTCGCGCTGTCTGCGCCATCCTTGCGGCAAGTGATGGAGAGCGGCATTCCGGCAGAGGCCGGAATTGACGCGCGGAAGCTGCCATCGGCATTGGCGGCAGTCGAGGTGGAGAGATTGAAGGTGGTGTTGACGATGGTCACTTGACTGCTGGCTGGCGCGGCTCCGGCGAAGCCTTGCACCGAGACCATGCCGCCCGTGTCGGGCGGCCCGGCCAGAATCAGTCGCGCCTGTGGCGCCGGAACCAACTCCGACGATTGAGCGGCCACAC
>JBDSAM010000055.1:0-3129 GCA_039922135.1 Blastocatellia bacterium | reverse complement strand
CCAACGTGAGCCAGTTTAATCGGAGTGATTATAAATTATCCGACCTCGCAAAAGGTTGTTACCCAACAGCTTTTCCGCGCGAAAATCGCTATTGCAAAAATGCTAACACGATTTTGATCTTCGGCTGTTACGATGAACCCAGATAATCAATGGCAATTTTGTCATTAAAATTGCTAACGACAATTTTAAATAATTATGGAAAAAACAAACATCAAGAAACTTTATCTATTTGCTAGCGATTTCGATCAAACTCTAAGCTTCAATGACTCCGGGTACATTTTAAGCGAGCTGCTGGGAGTTCCCGGCTTTGAAGAAAAGGTAGCGGAGCTGGCGCGTAAGAATGTGGTGCAACAGGGCGGCGAGTTGGCCTATCTGCTGCTGCACGACCCTGAGTTCCGTCTGGTGCGCAAAGAGCATCTGCACGAAGCGGGTAAGCGAGTTCGTTTGAAACGCAATATTCCTTTGCTGGCCAACCTGCTCAACGGTGGAATTGATAGTTATCAATTCCACTTTTACGTCATCTCCGCCGCGCCGGAAGAGGTCATTCAATCGGCGCTGGAAGGCATCATTCCCGCCGACCATATCTTTGGCACGAAGTTCGAATACCATCCGGAAACGGGCGAGATTCAATCTATCATTCGCGTACCTGCAGGCTTCGGCAAGGTGGCCGTGCTGGATGAATTGCAGACCGAATTGCAGGTCAGCCCGGATCACATTGTGTATGTCGGAGACGGCAGTTCTGACATTCACGTTATGTTGCACATCAACCGCCGGGACGGATTCACCATCGCCGTTTCCGAAAGCAAATATCTAGCCCCCATCGCACAACGCGCCATCTTAAGCGAAGACGCGCTAAGCCCACTGATTCCGATTCTGGAAGATATTGTCGGATGGCGTGACCCGGTGCAGATTCGCGGGCTGTTTGAGATTCACGGCCTGCAAATTCAAGAGTGGGACAAGGTGCGTACCGATTGGCTGACCATCCGCGAAATTCCCGCAGGGTTGGAAGCACAGGTATTCAATTAACAGGAGGGTGAATGGTTGATCTGATCGGCTGGGTGGCAACTGCGGTCTTTGCGGTTTCGTATTTCTCTTCAAACCCGCTTCGCCTGCGTCTGATCCAGGCGTTTGCGGCGTTGCTTTGGCTGAGCTACGGCATTTTGATCAAGGCGCCGCCGGTGATCGTAGCGAATCTGATCGTGGCAGCGCTGGCGCTTTCGTCAACGTTCAAGAAACGACAGCCTGCTGAAAACTAAAATGAATAAAGCCGGGTAACGAAAAGTTACCCGGCTTTCCTCTATCCGGCCAGAAAGTGTTGTAACTCGGCTTCCGTTGGCAGGCCATCGCGTGCGCCCATTTCGCGGCATTGCAGCGCAGCCACAGCGTTCGCGGCGAGCATCGTTTCTTCGATGCTCAACCCTTTGCACAATCCGTAAATGAATCCGGCGCGGAAGGCGTCGCCTGCTCCAGTCGTATCTTTCAGAACTGGCGGGCGAAATGCCGACGACGCAAGGAACTGGCCTTCGACAAAGGCCAGCGCACCGCGCGAACCTTGCGTCATCGCAACCAGATAACAACCGTACTTTTTGCACAGTGTTTTCAGGGCTTCGCGCTCGTCCATGGTTCCGGCCAGGTCGTTGGCCAGTCCTTGCGAGGTGATCAGGCAGTCTACCTTCGGCAACAGTTCGTCCACGCCGGGGTAGACAGTGTCCAGATCAATCGTGACGATCATTCCAGCTTCGTGCGCCCATTCGGCAGCCTGAATTGCAGACTTAGTATCAAAGCCGTCTATGTGCAGGACGCGCCCGCGCACAATCTGTTCGCGTTTTAACTCTTCAGGTGGAATGCGCGTGCCGTCGTCGTGGTACCACAGGATGGTGCGTTCGCCGGAAAACTGTTCGATGATGATGACAGCGCCTTGCGTCTTTGCGCCGACGGCGATTTTGACGCCGGTGCAATCCACGCCTTCTGTTTGCAGTGATTCAATCAGCATCCGGCCTTCGTTGTCGTAACCGACCTTGCCGACGTAAGCCGCACGTAAACCCAGCCGCTGCGCACCAACCATCGCCGACGAAACCTGTCCGCCTGTCATCTGCTGATGATCGCTCAAACGAACTTTGGTGTTGAATGAAGGAAAGCGCGGAATGGTGACCAAATGATCCACCGCGTTCAGGCCGAAGCCAATTACATCGAACTCTCTATCGTCGGGAAGCGTCAGGGAAAATTTCATGGCGCAGATTATGGAGAACTGACATCGTATCGCCAAGACGCCGGCTCTCTTCGCTTCTACATTTTTCACGGACACATTGCGGTTTTTCCTCTGATTTTTTCGCTTACACCGATGAAGGCAGCGCGAGGTTGTTCATACGAACAACGAAAGCCGCATTAATTACCAGACGCCTTTGTCATCGGCCGTCACATTGATTGGCATTGAAGTGATCTTAGCCATTGCCGCTTCGACCCGGAAGTCGAGCTTTCAACTGCCATCTGCGCCGGCTTTCACTTTTCAACATTCGGAGCAAAGGAGAACAAGTCATGTTCAGAAAACTTTCCACATCCACGCTTAGTTTCAACCGGCTGCTGCAGCCACACTTCTGGCGCAGAGTCACCGTGTTAGCACTTATCGCTCTGTTGGCCTGGCCTGCAGGCTTTTACCGCGGCGCGCAAGCCACGCAGGAGCTAACCCAATACAAAGGCGTCATCACTGCTTTCGACGATATCAAGCGCCACATTTCAACTCAGTTGTTGAGTGTGATTGAGGGCTGGAAAATCAAACGCCTGCAGGTCGCGTTCGACGGTGCGCAAAAAGCGTTCGAGGCTGGCAACGTTTGCGAATCAGCACAGGCCTTGAACGAAGCCTTGCGCCTGGCGCAATCCTTCACGCAGCAGAAACGCCAGCCGCTGCTCGAAGATTTCTTCAACAGCGGTTGGACGCTGCGCCAGTCGGTGCTTGAGACGCAAGCGTCTGAAAAGGCCTGCCAGGGCGCTGAGGGCTTTAACCGTGAGCCGGAAGCGAAGGAGAGCGAATCGGATAATCGCCGCTTTCATGCCGAAATCAAATTCGGCGAGCCGCGCTTTAACACCATCAAAGCCGAAGGCCAGACCTTCACCCAGGTCGAATTGCCGGGC
>JBDSAM010000054.1:0-5980 GCA_039922135.1 Blastocatellia bacterium | reverse complement strand
AGGGAACTTGCAGCTTGCCCGAATAAACGCCAAGACTGGAAAGCGTCCCGCCGGGCCGCAACGAGCGGAGCGCTTGTTCAAATGTCTCCTGCGTGCCCAGCGCCTCAACTGCCACATCCGCGCCGCCGCCGGTTAACCGCCTCACTTCAGCTACCACATCCACCTCTTTGAAATTGAGCGTGACATCCGCTCCCAAGCGCCGCGCTATTTTTAGTCTGGTTTCATCGCTGTCCACTCCAATGACCAGCGCGGCTCCCATCAGCTTCGCTCCCGCCGTCGCGCACAAACCAATTGGCCCTTGCGCGTAGACGACGACCGCATCGCCGATGCGAACTCCGCCTGATTCAGGTCCGCTGAAGCCGGTCGAAGCGATGTCTGAAAGCAGCACGACCTGTTCATCGGTCAGTTCATCGGGAATCTTCGCCAGATTCGCCTGTGCATGCGGCACCAGCAGGTATTCGGCCTGCGCGCCGTGAATCGTGTTGCCGAATCGCCAGCCTCCGACGGCGGCGTATCCTTCGGATGCGTTGGCGCAGGCGCTGTGGCCGCACTGCGACCATTGCCCCGACAAACAGGCCCGGCATTGGCCGCAGGGTGTGATCGCGCCAACCAGCACGCGGTCACCTACGCTGTAGCCCACGACGCCAGAGCCGAGTTCCGCGATAACTCCCACCGGTTCGTGGCCGATAAATAAGACCGGGTTTGACCGGATACTCGCCGCGCACGATATGCAGATCAGTGCCGCAGATCGTCGTCAGCGTCACGGGAATTACGGCTTCTCCAGCGCCAGCGCGGGTCGTTCGACCTCCTCAACGCGGATATCATTCATTCCGTGAAAAACGGTCGCTCGCATTTTTTCCATTGTTAATCCATGAGAGCCTTTCTACCGGCCCTCTACCCGGCATCTTGAGCAGAAGATTTCTATTTCGAAGCTACTGCTGAACGCTGTTTTAGAAAGTGCGCTCGAACTTGCGCCACAATTTGTGGATCAGTCAGCTTGTCGGCTGTTTCAATCTCTATTACGCGGCCGGTGAGATGCTTGAGTTCAATGCGTTTTTTAAGTTCGCCCTTTGCTTCTCCTGGACCGATGATCAGAATCGCTTCTGCATTTCGCAGCGACGAAATCACCTCGTCGTAGTAATTATTGAGATGTTCGGTCGAGACTTTCTGACTTGAATCATCTGCTGCCTCTGAGGCGCCGGATCGCCCGTGAGAGTGTTCAACCTTTGAATTGATCAGCTTTATTTCTTCTTCTTTGCCCGTCACAAACACGATGACGGCCTTGCGATGATCTATCCACAAACCCACTGTTGTATTCATAAATTTCTCCTTCTATCTGTTTTGCGTTACGTTTCACTGCCTGATGGTTATCGTTTGAAAACTCGATTGCGGCGGAGCAGGCATGGTCTTTCATACCTTAATGCCTGGTTGCTCGACACCAATGCCAGCAACCCCTGATGTCGTTCGTTTTTGAACTCCTGCCATAATTCAAAAGCCGTGCCGTCGTAGATACTGCCCAATGCACCCTGATCCCAGACTCGGTAAACGACGACGCCAGCAGCTACGATCAACAGCCCGCCCCCGCCGAGGGCGGCCCTCTTCAAAAAGCTGCGGCGATTGAGTTGATCCTTCATCCCGTTTTTCTGACTTTGCCGTCTAATCAGCAGCCACGCGTGAGGCTGAATTAGGCCGCGAAACTTCCTTCACGACACTGGCCGTTTCCTTCTTCGAGGCGTGTTGAGCAATGTCGGCCTGAGCCACAATGCCGCAGCAAGCACCGCTTTCGTCCACTACCGGGACACGCCGCACCTGGTTCTCTTCCATCACCTTGCAGCAGTCCTCCACGCTCATCTCCGGCGTGACAGTTATGCAGGGGCTGGACATACAATCGCCTGCCGTCATCTTCAGCGGGTTCTTGCCCACGGCCACTGTCCTGCAGGTGATGTCGCGGTCGGTGATTACTCCCACCAGCTTCATACTATGTTTACTCTCGACCACCGGACTCTGCCCGCAGTTGTGTTCCACCATAAGCCGGGCGACTTCTTGCAGGTTAGAGTCTGTCGTACAACAGGCTGGGTTCTTGGTCATGATATCTTTGACTTCCATGTTTTTTCTCCTTGTTTCCTGGTTAGTTGATCATAAGGAGCAGGTTTCCTGGCGTATCAACGAACTGACGCCGATACACATCCTTCCGCTCCCATAAAAGTTGAGGGTGTCGTATAAAAATGAAGCCTCATCGCTAGCTATAACAAAGGGAGTGCCAGCATCTTCAGCCAAGTTGGAATAGATTGCCGTCCAATATTGGACGGAAACCTTCTCCATCGTCATCCGCCGAAGCTTTCCGCCAAAGAAAAAGAGTTGTTCGAGAAGCCCGCCGCACATTACATCACTCTCTTAAAGTCTATATATCCGCGCTGCACATCCGTGCGGACCAGTTGGACGCGGAGCCGGTCGCCGACCTCCAGACCTTCAAAACCGCGCGCTAGTCTTCCTTCAACGGGCGGATGCAGAAGGCGGACCCACGTGCCTTTGTCCGATGCACCGGTGACGAAAGAATCAAACTGCTCTCCGATCCTTGATTCCAGCAACATAGCGGCGGCGGATTTTGTAACCTGCCGTTCCACTTTCTTAGCGGCGTCTTCCGCTTCGGTACAGTGCTGGGCGAGCGCTGCCAATTCGTCGTTTTCGTAGGGCTGAGCACGTCCCGCCATTGCCGCTTTCAGCAACCGTTGTGTAATCAGATCGGGGTATCTGCGGTTCGGGGCGGTGGAGTGGGCATAGTCCTTGACCGCAAGGCCGAAGTGCCCGGCGACATCTCCTCCCGGAACTTGGACGACGTATTCACCCGGGCCCAGGAGTTTGACGACGCTGAGACAGAGATCGGGAAAGCGGAGAGGATCAGCGGCTTTCGCCGATTCCAGGAATTGCTCCAGGGACTTTGCGTCTGGTTCCTGTGGCAACGTTAAGCCTCGCTCCGCGGCAAGCTCAATGATCCGGTCCCAGCGTTTGGGTGTGCGAACAACGCGCCGCAGCGATGGGAACTTTTTGGACTCGAGGTATCGTGCAGTGACGCCGTTGGTGGCAATCATGAAGTCCTCAATAATATCTTTGGCCTGGTTCCTGTTATTGGCTTCCAGATCCTTAATCTCATCTCCATCAAAGACCGGACGGGCTTCAATTGTCTCGAGGTCAAGCGCACCGTGCAGGTGCCGGAGCGCTTTCAGTTTCAGGGCCACGCCACCTTGTAGGCGAAGGTTCTCGTCCAAACCGCTGACCGTGCCGATCTTTTGTGGTATCGGCCCGCTACCCTCCAGCCAGCGGGCCACGCTGTTGTAGGCCAGCTTGGCACGATTACGCACTATCGCTCCATAAATGTCCGAACTCTGAATTGATCCGTCCCTAGCGAGAACCATTTCAATGACGATGGCCAGGCGGTCTGATTCTTCGTTGAGAGAGGTAAGATTCGTTGAGAGTTTCTCGGGCAGCATCGGAAACGTCTCGGCAGCCGTGTAGACCGAGGTGGTGTTTTGTCGCGCATGATCGTCAAGGGCCGATTGCTTTTTGACGACCGCGTCAACATCTGCAATGGCAACCAAGACCTTGGCTGCTCCGTCGGGCATGGCTTCAGCAAGGGTGAGTTGGTCCAGATCACGCGAATCATCGTTATCAATGGAACACCAGAGCAGGTTCCGGAGATCACGCGTCGCTTCCTCGATTCGCGTTGCCGGCCCATGTATTCCATCAAGCTCAGCGAGTGCTTGGAGCGGAAACTCCGGAACAAGTCCTCTTTCAATCATCGCCCGATGGGCGATTTGCTGTAGGATCAAGCGGTTTGATCGTCCGGCTGGATTCGTCATGATGTTACCCTCCTGGAGCCTTGCACAAAAAGCCCCTGTAAGTGTTGATAGTCCCAGAAGTGAAACGCAATCTAAAGCACTTAACTGACTTTTTGTGCAAAGCCATCGTTGCCTCTGAGCTACTGTGTCCTGCCCGGCCTGAACCTTCTCTGGTGCAAAGACGTTACGGCTCTTCCTGAGCAGGATGCTCTGTTCGGCGAAGGCGGCATGTTCACCCTTATCCTTGAATGCGCGGGTGCTGAACTCAGACCCCTGGTAGCCGACGATCGGGTTGGCCCAGAAGCAGTGTCCTAAAGTTGTGTTATTGGCTGATTCAACCTTTTATCTGGAAGGAATTATAGCGGCAGCAACACAACTTTAGGACACTACTGATGACTTAGAAATCATCGAATAGGCTCTTTTTGTATAGGCAATGTCTCGGGCGGAAAATATTTCAGATTCAGATATGCTTTCACTTCTGCCGCCCATTCACGAACACTTTGGTAATCGGCCTTGCTTTTGAGCCGCAAATCGCCTGCCATTCCCACCGCATCAAGTCCAAGTTGATTGGCGATATAGAGGGCTCGCGGCAGATGATAGCCTTGCGAAACCAGCACGGCACGCTCCAACCCAAATACCCGCTTCGCGCGCAGACAAGTTTCGTAAGTAGAACGCCCGGCGTAATCTACGACCACATCTTTCGCCGCTACAGCATGGGTTATCAAATACTCCTGCATGGCCTTCGGCTCATTGTAACTCGGATGGCGGTTGTCGCCGGAGACCAAAATGCGGTCTACTTTGTGGGCACGATAGAGTTCAATGGCTGTATCCACGCGGTCTTCTAGAACGGGAGAAAGATCCCTATTGCCGTAAACGCTAGCACCGAACACGATGGCTACGCGCGGATGCCCCCAACGGCTCGTGTCGAGTTCGTTGATGTTGGTGATGATCCGACTGTCGTAGCTGTGAACCTGAAAATGGACAAAAGCGAAAACTACAGCAGCGGCAATCAGAACCAGTATTAGGAGGTAGCGGCTTCGTCTTATCATCATCAGCAATTTGGATCAGCAATTTGGAGGCAACAGCAGTTCGGGCGAAGTTTTTCGGACGTCGGCTATCAAACTATTTCCCTGCTGAAACTGTCAAGCCATCAAAGGGTTTGCCACATAAAATCCCAAAACATGCGTGGTCGGCTCGCCTTTTCTGGCAGCTATATGCTATCTTCCCGCTCTTCGATCATACGCAATTTTTTCAATAGGAGGAGTATCCAATGGCTAAAAAGTGTCAGGTTACTGGCAAGAAGCCTATGTCAGGCAACAATGTTTCCCACGCGAACAATCGTACCAAGCGTCGCTTTGAGCCGAACTTGCAATGGCATAGGTTCTGGATTCCAAGCGAAAAACGCTGGGTGCGCTTGCGCGTTACAGCTCGCGGAATCAAAACGATTGACAAGCTCGGCATCGAAAAAGTGCTGACCAAAATCCGCGCCAGGGGCGAGGCGCTTTAGTTCGCAGCCCCCGATCAAAATCAAAAATAAAGGCCGGGAACACACTTGTGTGTTCCCGGCCTTTATTTTTGATTTTGCAAAAGTGATGTAAGTCTTTGAAAACAGTAGGTCGGAGGACAAATCCTATGACCTACGCTGATGTCAAAGACTTGAAGTCGGCTGACTTCAAGCGGTTCTGTGGTGTTAAACCCCGCACTTTCGCCACGATGGTCAAGGCCTTGCAGCAACATGAACAACAGAAAAAGAAGAAAGGGCACGAGGACGATCTGTCGTTGGAAGATCAGTTACTGTTGACCTTGCAATACTGGCGCGAGTATCGCACCTATTTCCACTTGAGCGTCAGTTGTGGCGTCTCTGAAGCGACAGTCTGCCGGACTGTCAACAGAGTTGAGAGGGCTTTGATCAAGGCCAAGTGCTTCCACCGGCCCCAAAACAGCGTCGATGCTACAGCGGCAAGAAGAAGCGGTACACGCTCAAGGCGCAGTTTGTGATTGATCGGAAGACCAAATTGGTCATTTGCACCGCACACGGCCGCGGTCGAGAGCACGACTTGAGGCTTTTCAAACGCAGCCAGGTACGCTTTGACGAAGCGACCGAATGCCTGGCAGACCGTGGCTATCAAGGCTTGCAAAAGCTG
>JBDSAM010000053.1:0-6398 GCA_039922135.1 Blastocatellia bacterium | reverse complement strand
ATTCAACGTCAACGACGACCGCTGATGGCTGGACAATTGACGACATTCGCATCATCGCGCGTTCGTCCGATCCTGCCTTCATCCCCGCGCCAAGTTCGCTGGGGCCAATGTTGTCAGGCGTTCTGCCTGCATTTGGCACGCCAACAGGCGGCACGGCGGTTACCATCAGCGGGTTGAATTTTACTGAAACGGGCGATGTCAAAGTCTTCTTCGGCAACAACGGGGCATGGGTGGCCGCGACAAACGTCCGCGCGCTGGGCAGTTCAACCATCACTGCGACCACGCCCGCACAAGCAGCAGGTAAAGCTTCGGTCCGCATCGAGACGCGATACGGCGTGGTGACGCTGGCCAATGCATTTACGTACTACGTCAACGGCAGCGTGACCAGCGCGCCCGATATTGTCAGCATCACGCCATCCAGCGGATCCAGCAAAGGCGGAAGTCTGGTGACGATCAACGGCTCGAACTTCTCGCCCGAAACGACTGTGCTTTTCGGGACGTTGACGGCGACCAAGACCTTCATCAACGCAAACTCGCTGCGCGTGACGACTCCTGCGGCAAACGTGACGGGCGCAGTTGACGTGACGGCCAGGAATTCGGCGACGGCGGAAAAGAAGATCATCAATGGCTTCAACTACACAGCACTGACGCCGCCAACGGTTCAAGTGCTGACGCCAACCGGTGGCGAGCAAATCTTCGCCGGTTCAACCATTACCCTGCGCTGGCAATCGTCGGACAACCGCAAAGTTGCGCGCCATCGCATCGCGCTTTACCGCAGCACTGCGACAACTCCGCAGCTTATCGCCAACATCGCTGACGTGGGCGGCGAAGCGCAGTCATTCAATTGGACAATCCCACAATCGGCGGCGACCAATGCCGGGCGTATCCGCGTGCTGGCCACGGACGATGAAGGCGCGGATACCGAAGTTTTCTCCAGCGCAGACTTCACGATTGACACGCGCTGGCAGGCGGCGACGCAGTTGCCCGGCGTCCTGAATCGCGAAGCCGTCACTAATAACGGCAAATATCTTTATACCATTGCCGGGCGCACGACGACCGCCAACGGAAGTTCGCTGACCACTGTACAGCGGATTGATCCGGCAGCGGCCACGCCAACGTGGGAAGCGCTAGCGCCGCTGCCGTTACCCTTCAATTCCGCCAAGGCCGTCGCCGTCAATGGCAAGGTTTACGTGCCCGGCGGCATTGATCCGGCGTCGGCGATTGTGCCCACGCAATATGTCTATGATATTGCCGCTAATACCTGGGCAACTTTGTCCGCTCCGCCGCTTGGCGTTCACGCGTATTCATTGGCCGCCGACGCCGCGCACAATATCTTTTACCTGACCGGTGGAAGCGATGTGATCACTTCCGGCTTCACCGATGTGCAGGCCTACAATATTGCCGCCAACCAATGGACCACGCTGCCGCCGATGAACACGGCTCGCTTCGCGCACGAATCGGTGCTGGCGAATGGCAAACTGTATGTCGCGGGCGGCATCGGCTCACCGGGCGGATTGGTCAGTGGCGAGGTCTTCGATTTCACAACTCAGAAATGGACGCCAATTGCCGATATGCCACGCGTGCATCAGTACACGTCCAGCGCGCTGGCGCAGGATTCAACGGGCCGTTTGCTGTGGCTGATCATCGGCGGCGAAGACGGTAATGCAACGCCGATCAGTGCGGTGGATGCATACGATTTCGCGGCAAACAAATGGCTGTCGCTGGATGGATCGTTCAACCTGCCCACCGGACGCACTCGATTGGGCACGACGGCACTGGGCGGTTTCATTTACGCAGTTGGCGGAATAACCGGTTCAGCCACTGTGCGCACGGTCGAACGGTTCCAGGCGAATGGCTTCACCATCCTATCGCCCAATCAACCGCCGCTGGTTACGGTTCCGGTGACCCAGCAGATTGCGCTGCCGAATCGCGAACTGACGTTCGTCGTTTCAGCCCAAGACCTGGGTTCGGGCGTGCCAATTACAATCACGGCGGCAGGCTTGCCCGACGGCGCGACCTTCAGCGTCGTCAACGACACCAACAACAGCGCGCGCGGCACCTTCCGTTGGACGCCAGCCACAGGCGACGTGGGCCGCAACGTGGGCCTCATCTTCACGGCCACGGATGGTTCACTGACCGATGTCAAAGCCGTGCAGGTCAGCGTTGTCCAGGCTTCGCAGGTAGCGGCGGTAAACGCCGCTGACTTCCGCATTGCCCCTATGGCGGCTGATTCCATTGCCGCTGCGTTCGGTACGAACCTGGCGCCGCGCGTGGAACTGGCGCAATCCATCCCACTGCCACAATCGCTGGCCGACACAATGCTGACCATCAATGGCATTCCAGCGCCGCTGTTTTTCGTTTCGCCGACGCAGATCAACTTCGTTGTCCCGGCGGGCGTAGACATCGGTTCGGCGACAATCATGGTCAGTAATGCTGTGGGTAGTTTCGCGCTTGGCAATATTCAAATCGTTGCCGCCGCGCCTGCCATCTTCACCGCCAACGCCGCCGGCACGGGCGACGCCGCCGCGCAAGCCACAGTGGATGGCGTAAACTTCCAACAACAGCCCTTTGACGTGACGGTGGGCGGCAAGCCTAACATCCTGGTACTGTACGGCACCGGCATTCGCCGCACGCCCGCCGCCAATCCAAACGATTCGAATGGCGTGGCCGAAGCTGTCACTGTGACTATTGATGGCCAGACGGCAAATGTTCTCTATGCGGGCGCGCAAGGCTCCTTCGCAGGGCTGGATCAAATCAACGTCGAACTCCCAGCGAGTTTGGCAGGTCAGGGCCAACGCCGCGTCGAAGTCGTCATTACCGCTGGCGGCACTTCTGCCAATCGCGTGACGATTCAACTTAAGTGACAACCAAAGACAAGACAGAGGGAGTGAGGGATGGAGAGAGGGAGAGACAGAGAGAAAAGAATCTCTTAGCTCCTCCATCCCTCTATCCCTCCGTCTCTCCGTCCCTCAGTCCCCCCGTCCCTCCCGCTCCCCCTCTTCCACGCCCGCTCCGCCGCCTGTGGAACAAAGTCTTCGAAGACGAGGTCTTCGGGCGCGCGGCGCAACTCGCTTATTACTGGATCTTCTCGCTCTTCCCGCTGCTGATCTTCCTGACGGCGCTGCTGGCTTATCTGCCGATCCGGCACAAAACGACTTCCTGGCTTGGCATACTCAGCAACGTTCTGCCAGCCGATGCCTACCAATTAGTAGATCAAACCATTCAGCAAATCATCATCAATCGGCGCGGCGGCTTGCTCAGCTTCAGCATTCTGATCGCAATCTGGGCGTCGTCGTCCGGCATGGAAGCGATTATTGGATCGCTGAACAAAGCCTATGGCGCAACTGAAGCACGCGACTGGTGGCGGGAGAAAACGCTGGCCATTGGGTTGACGCTGGGTTTAACGGTCTTTGTGATTTCAGCCTTGATGCTGATCTTCTTTGGCGAAATCATCGGGATGCGCATCGCGCAGTTTTTCGATCTGGGCGAACTTTTCCAGACAGTCTTCGGCGTGGTGCTCTGGCCGTTGAGCAGCCTTCTGATTTTGCTCGGCGTGGAATTGGTCTATTTCCTTGCGCCGAACGTCAAACAAAAATGGCATTGGTTCACGCCCGGCGCAGTCTTCGCAGTGGTTTGTTGGCTGCTGATTTCGTTTGGCTTTCGCTATTACGTTTCGCGCTTCGGAAATTACAACGCGACCTATGGCGCGCTGGGCGGAGTGATGGTGCTGATGCTGTGGTTTTATCTGACTGGCGTGGCAATTCTGATCGGCGGCGAGATCAATTCAGTGATCAGAAAGTGGTGACCTTCGCGCCAATGGAATTCGCGCGGCTGGCATTGCTGCCCCGCTCTTTAATCGGTGAATGGGACTTAGCCGATCAACCTATCGCTGCCTTGATCAATAGCGACTCAGGGCATCTCGGTTCTCTACGGCGCGATGATCGCGGGTTGACCGGACGCCGACGCCGTCCGGTCAACCCCGCAAAGTGTGTTCAGAAAGAAAGCTTCAGAGCGAAGCGGAACTGGCGTTCAGTCGCTTGCGCCGAAGTAATCTCAGTATAGCCGTTCAGGGTGGTTACCCCGGCGACCGTCGTCGGCGACGAGGCATTAGCGCCTGGGTTATTGAATGCCGGCGTGTTGGTAACATTGAACACCTCAACACGGAATTGCAGCTTGAAGCGTTCGGTCAGTTTGAAATCACGGAAGAGACTGGCGTCCAGGTTCGTCAGCCCCGGCCCGCGCAGCGTGTTGCGACCGCTGGTGCCAAACCTGACGGACGTCACCGGCGCAAAGGCAGCCGGGTCGAAGTAGCTCTGGCCACGCCCCACCTTGCCGAGAATTTGGACATCAGCCTTCACTTGATCGGCGGTCTGCGTGTTGCCAGGCGCGTTCAGCGAAGTGCCGGACGAAGTGACCGTGAACGGCGTTCCGCTCAACTTGCTGAAAACGCCGTTGAGCTGCCAGCCGCCCGCCAGCCAGTTCGCCAGCCCATCCTGCGCCCACCGTTTGCCGTGTCCGAACGGTAGTTCATAGACCGCGTAAATTTGCAGGTTGTGCGGACGGTCGAAGTTCGTGACCGCGCGGTTGCGCTCCCAGGCCGGAACCCAGTTGAAGGTCAGGCCCGAATCGCTGTTGTCGGCGTAGCCAATGGCTTTCGAGTAAGTATACGACAAGCCCAGAATCGAGCTTGTGCTGATGCGCCGCGTCAACTGGGTCTGCAATGAGTTGTAGGTCGCCGTGTTGAACGGAGTCAACAGGTTGATGTTGGCAGTGCGCCCGAAGTTGGCGAGAGCGCGCCCAGCATTACCCCCGCCGGGGCCTGCCGCGTTGATGTTAACGTTGGCCGTTTGGCGGATGGCGCGCGAACCGACGTAAGCGGCCTGCGCAATGAAGCCATAGCCAATCTCGCGTTGAATCGTCAGGTTGAACGATTGGATGTAGCCGCGATTGAAAACTTCGGGAAACGTCTGGGTGCCGACGGCGGCAGGCAGCGTAATCGTTCCCTGAGTCAGATCAGGCAGCGCCACCGCCGGGATGCCGGTCTTCAGTGTGCCCGCGGCTTGCAACGTGGAAGCGCCGGAAACCTGCAACGAGATGGTCGCGGGATAAGCGTCGCGCAGGTTGCGGAACGAATTCGGATCAACGCTGATGCCGTATCCGGCGCGCACGACGGTCTTTTCGGTCAAGCGATACGCAATGCCGAAGCGCGGCGCAAGTTGCCCTTTGCCGACATCCACGCCGGCATTTTCGGGCGTCCCGCCGACTCCGCCAATAAACACTTTGTTCGTGATCGGATCGTACCGCTCGCCGCCCCGATGATCGCGCGTGGCGAACGGATAGTATTCGTACCGCACGCCGAAATTAAGCGTCAGCTTGCGATTAACCTGCCACTGGTCGCGCCCGTAAAAACCCCACGAAGGCATGCGCACCGCCGCCGGATTGATGAACTGCAAGTCTTTGCCCAGACTCTGCGGCAGACCCAGCAGGAAGTCTGCAAAGCCGTTATAGAGCGTGGGCGCCGCGCCGCCGCGCAATGCCGTCAAGCCGCCGCTGAAGTTGAACCCGCCGCGCGGACCGAAAGCCGCCTGCGGTTGAAAATGGTTGATTGTGTAATACGTGTACTCGCCGCCGAAGCGCAAAGAGTGCGCGCCCCGCAGCCAACTGACATTGCCCGCCGCCACGTATTGATTGTCGCGGAACAGGAAGGGGTTCGACACGTTGGGATTACCGATGGACGAAAACCCGCTGATGGTGAAGCGCGGATAGCCACCCTGCAATGGGTCAGGCCCGTTCGTGCCGGGGATGCCCAGCACATCCAGCCCGTAGTTTTTATCAATGTCTATGTTCTGCGCGCCCAGCCGTTGCCGCGTGAAGCCGATGTTGCCGTCCAGCAGCAGACGCGGATTGATGGTGTAAGTGCCGCCAACCGCCGTGCTCTGAATGCGTCCCGGCGCCAGCCCCGGCTGCCCGCCAGCCAACGCATCGCCGCCGACAGCGCCGAGCGAAGGGGGATCGAAGATGCGGCTGGGCGAAATTGAATAACGCGCGAACATCGTGGCCTTGTCACTGGGGTTATAGTTGACCTTGAAATCATAGTTGTCGCGGTTGAACTCATACGTCCCGCTAGCGAAATAGTTACTGGAGACGCCCGGCACGACCTGGTTCGGGTTGGGAATCAGTGCAATCAGCTTCAGCGCAATCGGGTCAAGGCGGTTGAGCGGGATGCGGTTGTTGGGGAAGAGCGTTCGCCCCGAACCGTCAGCATTGCCGGTAGCCGGATCGTAAATCGCCGCGCCTGTCCCGGTGAAATCGCCCTGCCGTAAAGCCGCCGTCGGCAGCGTGCGAAACGCCGAAGCGTTCTGCCGCCGCACGGTGCGCTCCCAGTCACCGAAGAAGAA
>JBDSAM010000052.1:0-11599 GCA_039922135.1 Blastocatellia bacterium | reverse complement strand
GTGTACATTCACAAAAACGCCAAGGGCCAGATCATCTACATTGGCAAGGCCAAGAGCTTGCGCAGCCGCGTGCGCCAGTACTTCCAAAGCTCGCGCGGGATGGATGCCAAGACGCAGGAGATGGTCGCGCGCATCGCCGATTTTGAATTCATCGTCACCGACACCGAAGTCGAAGCGCTGGTGCTGGAATCGAACATGATCAAGCAGCACAAGCCGCGCTTCAATGTCATGCTGAAGGATGACAAGTCCTACCCGCATCTGAAGGTGACCATCAACGAAGACCTTCCCCGGATCTTCAAAACCCGCCACGTCGAAAAAGATGGCGGCGCATACTTCGGCCCTTACCTGCCCGCTTCGCTCGCCGACAAGACCGTCAAGCTGATCAACCGCGAATTCCAAATGCGTACCTGCTCGGACGAAGTGTTTGAAATCTACAAACGCGCCGGGCGGCCCTGCATGGAATACCAAATCAAACGCTGCGCCGGCCCCTGCCAGAAAGAATTGTGCAAGCCGGAGCAATACCGCGAATCGGTCAGCGATGTGGTGCTGCTGTTGGAAGGCAAAGATAAAGAGCTGGCCGATAAGCTGGAAGCGCGGATGACGCAGGCGGCGGAAGAGATGAAGTTTGAGCAAGCCGCCAAATACCGCGACCTGATGCGTACAGTGCGCGCGCTGAGCGATAACCAGAAGATGATGGGCGATACGGAACTGGACATTGACATCTTCGGATATCACCGTGATGGCACCCAGTTGGCGCTTCAGCTTTTCACCATGCGCGAAGGCCGCATTGTCGGGCGGCGCGAATTTTATTGGGAAGACATTCCCGCTGAAGGCTTCAACCCCAGCGAATTTCTGGGCGAAGTGCTGGGCCAGTATTACACCATCGGCAATTACATTCCGCTGGAAATTCACGTGCCGGTGGATTGGGCGGATCGCGCGCTGTTGGAACAGGCACTGACCGAAAAACGCGGACGCCGCGTGCGCATTCTGGACCCACAGCGCGGATCAAAGCGCGAGATGATTGACCTGGTCGAAAAGAACGCCAAGATCGGTTTCGACCAACGCTTCCGCGTCATCAAGCCCGACTGGACGAAAACCTTATGCGACCTGCAAGAACTCTTGAGCCTGTCAGCCGTGCCCAAACGCATTGAATCGTTCGACATCTCAAACATTCAAGGTTCTGAAAATGTCGCCGGAATGGTCGTCTGCGAGGATGGCCAGATGAAGAAGTCTGACTATCGCAAGTTCATCATCAAATCGTTTGAGGGCGCAAACGATTTCGCTTCAATGTGCGAAGCCGTCGGACGCCGATATTCGCGATTGCTGAAAGAAGGAAAGCGGCTGCCGGATTTGGTCTTCATTGACGGCGGCAAAGGGCAATTGTCTGCCGCCTCGACGGCAATGCATGCGATTGGATTGGCAGAACTGCCATTGGTGGGCATCGTCAAACCGCGCGGGCATCACGAAGACATCAGCCATCTGCTGGTCAAAGGCCGCGAAGACGAGCCGATTTTTTTAGAGAAGACGTCGCCGGTTATGCGGTTGGTGATGATGATCCGCAACGAAACGCACCGCTTCGCTGTCAGCTATCACCGCCAGCGCCGCGCGATGCGCGATTTCAAATCCGAACTGACTTCGATCCCCGGCGTAGGGGACAAACTAAAAGAAAGATTGCTGCGGAACTTTGGCAGCTTGAAGCGCGTCGGCGAAGCCAGCATCGAAGAGCTGCGTCCCTTCGTCGGGCAGAAGCAAGCTGAAAGAATCCTCGAACACTTCCGACAGCAACGCGAACCTGAAGAGTCCGGCAGAACAGAAAAACCTCCACCAGATAAGCAAGAACAAGCATGAGCAAGCATAAGCAAGAATGCTTGCGCTCGGATTCTTGGTTCCGCCTTCAAGCGCTTGACTCCGCGAACAAGCCAAGCCGCCTGAACTACGACCCTGTGCTGAGTGGGAACCACGACTGCGAAGGAACAGTTGTGATGGAACAGAGGGGGAGCGGCAGGCCAGGGTGTCTGCCTGACGTTAATACGTAAGAGCATCTGAAAATTTTTATTGCCCGCTCCTTCGACTCAGACTAAACTGCCTCTGCCCCTTAGAGCTGCCTCAGAAAGCCAGCTTCAAATCCGATCCAAATCCGGCCCCTCTCAAAGATCAAAGAACCGAGCGCGAGCAATGTCTCACGTTTGCCCATAATGGGCTTGAGTTCTGAATTGTAGTATTGCCGCCCCGGCCAGCTTCTTTTCAGCTTTTTCAAAGTGGGAGCCCCCAATGGAACTTTTCCAGAAGATCCCGATAGACCACGGTGACGAAACGATCCGCGCCGCGCTATCAGCCACGATCAATCGTGCCAGAGAGAACCAACTTGCGACAACGGGCTGGTCTTTGGCCGAACTTGCGTTGGGTGAAGGCGATGCCGAATGGCTGCGTAATTGGGCGCGGACACTGGACGACGCAACGGCGCGAAGATGGCTGCTGCCTGAAGCCGCTGATGGCGCTTTAACGCTGGGTGAATCCAAGTCACTCCCAGCCCGGCGTGCCGCCATTGGCGTGCTGTTGTTAATGTTGACAGCGGAGCAGGCCCGCAGAAAAATGCCGCGTGACGATGACTGGTTGATTGCTCCGGTCACAGCCTTCAACGAATCCATCCGCAGTCTTCTCTTCAATCAAGATGAACCGACAGAGCTTTACATCAATACGCTGATGCAGGCTTCCGAGCGTCTGCGCCTGCGACAGAACGGTGGCTGGATGTCGCCCGCTTCCGAACACGAAAATATCGCGTTGCAGATCGCGCTGACCGAAGCCGACCTGCCGGATCGCTGGCCGCAGTGGCTGCGTGGCGCGGCCCCACCGAAACACATTGTTGGGCTGCTGAATGCCGAAACGGGCAGTTACAGTTTCCAAAAGCTTTGGCAGGATTGCTGTGACTTTCTGGAAAGCAGTTTATCCGAAACCGAATTGCGCGCCGCCCTCTCCGCCAACCCCTGGGTCTTGACGCAGTGGGTGGATGTAATCATCACTTCCCTGGAGCCACACAGACAGCAGATCGCACAAATCATGCTGATGGAAGCAGAAATTCCGCTTGCGGCTTTGCCGCCGGAATCTGTTGCCTTCATTCCAGAGCCTGTGCTGTCGCCGATGGAGGTGATTCCCCAATCCCAATCTTTGCGTCTAGGGACAATCCCAATCTCTGAGCTTGGCGATATCTTCGACACGCTGACGCCGTATGGCGGCGTCAAAACCATCATCCGTGCAGCGCGCGCACTGCTTGGCCGAGCTGACAAGCTGGGGCTTCGCGGCAAAGCCTGGTCGCTGGCTGAACTACGCGTCAGCGACTGCGATTACCTGTGGTTGCGCGTGTGGGTGAAGCGGCTGGAAGTGTTGACGGTCTGGTTCGGCACTGAAACCGAGCACCAGTTCAACGTCAGGTGCCGGGCGGACGAAGAATACGTCAGTTACCGTGCGGCGCTTGGGTGTTTGCTGTTGTTGTGGCTATCTGAAACTGCGCGCCGCGACGCTAATGAAGACGAGTTGTGGGCCATCCTGAATCCCGAAGACTTCGATCAAGCGGTTGCCGCTGAACTGTTCAGAAACAATCAGCCAAGCCGTTTTTTGCGTACTGCCCTGGCCGCCGCTGTCCGAGAATTGAATCTGCGTCACGCGCTGGATAACAGCGCGCGGTGCTGGATGGACACGGTCTTTTTGCAATTCGGTTTCAGCCAGCCCAGTATCGAGCAGAGGTTGCCTGAATTGATTGCGATGCAACCAGCCACGCAGGCAACCACGCGAGCTTTGCGTGAATTGCTCGATGAAAAAACTGGCAGTGTGAGTTTTCAATCCTTGTGGCGGGCACTGCGAGGCTTTCGGCAAGGGGAGCTGGCTGAAGAGGCTTTGCGTGAAGCCATTGCGAAGAGTGAATGGGTTTTGCCGGAGTGGGCGGATGACATCGTCCGGGCTGCGCAGCAACAGCCAGAGGCAAGGCGAGAGGCAGAAGCCGCAACGCCGGAAGCGCCAACAGCAGCCATTGGCGCAATGCGATTTATTGCAAATGAGTGGCAGGCGATGACCGGCGACGAAGTCCTGACTGTCGAAGATGCACGGACAAGCCGATTCACCCTTGTCGCACCGGCCAGAAGGGATGACCGTGGCGAATGGGTTCGCTGGGCAGTAATGGAAGGCGACGTGTTGGCGCAGCGGTGGGAAGATGGCGATGAGTCGCTCGCTTTGTTGAACGGATTGGGAGCGCCGCTGACGCTGAAGGGCGGGCCTTTTGACAATCCAAAAGATGAGTTCCGCATAGCCGCTTCAGTGATTGATCACGGGATGATCGAAGCGGTAGTTTGCGAATCGCTGGCCGACGGCGCTGCACGCGTGTTGCGGCTGAAAGTCGCTGATCGCGCCGAACCGAGTGATAAGCATTTCATTGTTTGGTGGAACGAGAATGGCGAGGTTGGCAGATTGGCGCCCGATTATTGCGACGATGCTGAAGATGGCTGGTGGTGGGTTTGCAAAGTTCCGGATGCCGTCAGCCGCTTTATCGCTGTGGCAATCGCACGCGATGGTTTGCGAATGGGCGCTTGGTGGGAAGACGACTGGGTGGTGCAGTTATCGCCTGTGATGGAAGACGAACCGCTGATGGCGGCAGCGATGATGCGCTGGTTACGGCTGCCGGTGTTGGGGGAAGCAGCTTCGGCCGTCGTGCGCCACAGCAGCCGAAAGTACGCGCCGGAGTTCCTGTCGGCCTGGTTGAAAGATTACGGCTTGCCGGAGTGGTTGCGGTTTGAATCGTCCGGCAACCGATGGTCTGTCGCTGCGCGCGCGCTCTTTCGTCAATGGTGGCCTGATCCGGAGGCGGCTGGGCGCGTGTTGATGAAGCTTGCCAATGCATTAACCGTGGACGATCTAAATGAAAACTTGTTGGAAGTTTCGCGACTGTTATGTGGGCTGGACCCATTGTTGCTGGCCGCGATCCTGAAAACAGGGAAGGAGCAGGTGTTGCTTGGCAGTCCGTCGGAGCTTCGCATGCGGTTGGCAGGATGCCAGATCAGGCCGGAATGCGAGGCGCGCAAACAGTCGTTGCTGGCTGAATGCGCAGAAGAATTGGGGGTGGATCGGAGTGCGATTCAAGCTGGGCTGCTGGATTGCGCGGCGCGCTGGCTGGGTGGTTATGAATTGCATCCACACGAAGAATGTAATCTGGCGCTGGCCGCACAAAGCGAAAGCGCTCGCCTACTGGTTGCCCTGCATCTGCTTGAACGGATTTAACTGAATTTTGGAAAGATCCAAGCAACAGCCGCGTCCTGAAAAATCAAATGGGAGAGATATGACGATTTGTCATATCTCTCCCATTTCTTTGGCCCATTCTTTTGGTTGGGCTGTGCCGGATGGCTATTGCATCGGCGGGCATTCAGGATGAGCCGGTATCGAAGGCATCGCCATTGGGTCTGCGAAGGTTTCTCCAAAGGATTGTTCTTCCGGGCCAACAGTCGTTTCCGCAGAAGATTCAACTTCTTCCGCCTCTTCAGTCACTTCTATCTTGATGCGCTTTTCTTCACGGCAGCGCGAAACCAAGGTGACTGTTTGAGGCAACAGCAACAAGGAGACTTTTACAGTTGGCAGATTTGGCAGTTCTCTAGGCGTTGCGGTCAGCTTGACGATTTTGACTTCGGCCTTGGCACAATCAATTAGCTCTGGGCATGAAACCGGCATCGAGAATCGAACGGATGCGGGGATGATGCGCCCTCCCATCAAGCTAGAGCCGCCATTTGTATACAGCGCGGGTTCCACCATTGCCACGGATTGCATGGTGGGCCGCACGACTGCTTTTGCTTTGGCGCTGCCAGCAGCTTCCTCACGGTCACCGCGGACACCGCCCGGCTTCAGATGGCGGACTTGGCGTTTCGTGGGGGCGGATTTTTTGCCGGGGCACACCTCAACGTCTTTGATCTCTGCTTCTGCCGAAGGGGCGATCGAAAGACTTGCGGCCATCAACGCTAGTTGACCGGATTGGAATGAGTTTGGGGGAGGCCAAACTGAATTGCTTCCATTGCCGTCAAATAAGCTCTTGCCATAAGCCTGTGCCAGGTAATTCGCCTGCTCAATCCTTTCGGCTGCCGCGTTAGGCAAGACGAAAGAGAGCGATTGCGCTGCCGACAACGTGTGCATCACAACGTTGCCCGGCGAAAAAGGCTTGATCGCATTTGCGGTGACAGCCAAGGTGATGAGTATCGCGATTTGAATAACAGCTCTGCGAACAGCTTTGTTGGCCATAACGAACTCCGTCGTTTTACTACTTGGTATGGAGGGCAAGGTCTTTGAACCTGTGCCTAACAATCTATTTGATAAGTTTGATAAGGGGGAGCCCGGCCAATTGCCTTACCCCGGCGAACGTCCGATTGACGTAATGTTGTTGGTTCGACTGAGTCAGTGATCGAACCGAATGAAAGGTTTCAACCGAAATCGAATCTGCAACCAGAATATTGCAAAATTCTTTGGCTCAAGTCTCGGACAAAGATTTCGGATACCTTTTGCGACAGGATGCGATTATGACCCCATCAGGTCAAGCAGTTGTTAGGTGCTTGTAAATCATTTGTAAAAAGCTTCGACACGATGTTGCTGTGTGAAGATTGTTTGATGAGAACCGATAGTAGCCTTTGAACGCAGGCTCCAAAATGATCTTGCGTCAAAAGCGGGATCGTTGCTTCGATTGTGGATACGGAAGGTTGACGAAGGCAGGGTGCAATCAATGTTTATCAAAGAAGTGTGGGCAGAGAAGCTGGATCAAATGGGAAGGTAGATTTCACTATCATTCCGCTTTTCTACTCGCAGCTTTTCTTCGACGGTTGCCAAGTCCAGATGGGCGACGGCTTCAGAAGTGGCCAGGAAGCGATTGAGGGCGTCCACTTTTGGGAAAAGCAGGTTCGACATTTCCCAAGCTGAGACACCCTGTTTTGGAACCAGACGGATGACCTTGGCCTGGCGTTCCTGGATTTGTTTGATTGACCGATGGAAGTGCTCTTCGTAATCGGTTACATCGTCTCCGTGCGAAGTTTTGATCAGCGTCGGTGCCAAGCTGCGGATGCGGGCAAGCGAGACCAGATATTCTCCCAGCGAAGGGAAGCGGCGTTGCGGATCAATAGGATCGGCGTTGAGTACCGGGTTGGGCGTAATGGATTTGAGAACTGTATCGCCGGCCAACAGCAGCCGATTGGCTTCGCGCAATAGGCAGCAGCTTCCGGGCGTGTGGCCGGGCGTGTGAACAACGCGAAGTGAGCCAGTGGCAAAAACAAACTCCTGCTCGTCGCGATAGGCTTCGACATCTTCGACGGCGTCTGCGTAATGGTGAATCAGTTCATAGCGGCCTGCCATCACTTCCAACTCTTCTGCCGGCACACCCGCGCGCTTCAGCAGATCGCGGTTAACGCGTGTCTGCCGGTGGACTGATATGTTTTGATATTCCCATTCGTGAACGTAAACGCGTGCGCCGGATTCGCGCTGCAGCATGCCAGCCAAGCCGCAGTGGTCTTCGTGCGTGTGGGTGAGGAAGATGCGTTTGATGTCTTTGGTGGCAAAGCCGAGTTTGCGCAACTGATCGCGCAAGGCTGCCAGTGCTTCATCAGTTTTGGGGCCGGTGTCCACCAGCGTCAGCGGGTCTTCCACAACCAAGTAAACGTTGATCGGGCCGACAGGGAAGGGAGTTGGAACGACTAGCTTTTCAATTCGCATGAGAATTCGTGCCAGAAAGATCGCCTATAATTCGAAGACGCGCTAAACATATAGTAGCGCGGCCAATATGCCGACGTATGCGCGCTCAGTCAATCCATCAGCAGTGATGAAAAGGTAAGGCTCTATAGGATTCTGGGCCGGCTCTGTTGGCATTCGGCGCGTTGTGCTAAATTCCCGCCGCTTTACAGTTCACATCTCTAACCTCCAGTCTTATGACAACGCCCCCAAAACAAGACATTACGCAATTGTTGATCGGCGACGGCGACGGCGATGCGGCAGCGCCTGATCAGTTGGTTTCGCCACATCAACCGTCAAATGAAGATCAGCCAACAGCGATGCTGCCCAACCCGCTCTCCAATTCATCCGATCGCACAATCAACCAGTACCGTGTCGTTTCGCTACTGGGCAAAGGCGGGATGGGCGAAGTCTGGCTGGCCGAAGACACGCGGTTAAAACGCCAGGTCGCGCTGAAACTGCTGCCTGCTGAATTTACCAACGATGCCGACCGCCTACGCCGCTTCGAGCAGGAAGCGCTGGCGATTTCCGCGCTGAATCATCCGAATATCATCACAATTCACGAGATCGGCGAGAGCGAAGCCGGGCGCTTCCTGGTGATGGAACTGGTTGCTGGGCGCACGTTGCGGGCGCTGGCGAGTGAACCGATTGCAGTTGATTCGCTGATCGCCTGGGGCAGCCAGCTTGCCAAGGCTTTGCATGTCGCCCACGCGGCAGGCATCACGCACCGCGACATCAAACCCGACAACATCATGGTGCGCGAAGACGGCTACGTGAAGGTGCTGGATTTCGGCTTAGCGCGGCTGGACGCCAATCGAGAGAACTTTGCCCAGGCCGAATCGCTGTCCGGCACTCAGCCCGGCGTGCTGCTCGGCACGGTGAAGTACATGTCGCCGGAACAGGCGCGTGGCGAACGGGTCACCAGCGCTACCGACATCTTTGCGCTTGGCATTCTGTTTTACGAACTAGCAACGGGCACACATCCATTCAACTCCGCCACGCTGCTCGGCACGTTGCAACAGATCACGTCCGAAACGCCGCTGCCTCCCACGCGACTGAATTTGGACATCCCGGCGACGCTCGAATCCTTGATCTTGGGGATGCTGGCGAAACAGGCCGGCGCGCGTCCATCGGCGGCTGAAATAGGTCAGGTGTTTTCGGAACTATCAGGCCAGCGCGGCAGCGACCAGCTTCAGCGCCCTGCAAAACCTGCCATCCAGCGCCACACCGTTGGGCGAGAAAAAGAGCGTGCAGAATTGAAATCCGGCTTTGCGTCCGCGCTGAACGGACGCGGCCTGCTGCTATGCGTGGCGGGTGAGCCGGGCATCGGCAAGACAACGCTGGTCGAAGACTTCCTGGCTGAGCTTGCCGCCGAAGGGCAATGCACGATTGCGCGCGGCAGATGCTCTGAGCGATTGGCCGGGACGGAAGCCTACCTGCCGCTGCTGGAAGCTCTGGAAAGCTTGCTGCAAAGCGGCGGCACTTTACCCAATGCCGGGCCTGCGGCGCGCGCGATGAAACAGATTGCGCCAACCTGGTACGCGCAGGTTGCGTCGCTTTCCGGTGACAGTGAAGAGTCAGCGCGCTTGCTGGCCGAAGTCAAAGCCGCGTCGCAGGAGCGGATGAAGCGCGAGTTGGCCAACTTCTTGCAGGAAGTCGCGCGGCTGCGTCCACTGGTTTTGTTCTTTGACGATTTGCACTGGGCGGATGTTTCGACAATTGACCTGCTCAGCTTTCTGGCATGTAAGTTCGACACGCTGAATGTGTTGATTGTGGTGACGTACCGGCCTTCGGATATGTTGCTGGCGAAGCATCCGTTTTTGCAGATCAAGCCGGATTTACAGGCGCGCGGTGTGTGTCGGGAATTGGTGCTTGAGTTTTTGAATGAAGCGGAGATTGCCGAATACCTCGCGCTGGAATTCCCCCACCATCGTTTCCCGGCGGAGTTTCCGAAGCTGATTCACACGAAGACGGAAGGCAGCCCGCTGTTTATGGCCGACCTGCTGCGTTACCTGCGCGACCGCACCGTGATTGCGCAGACGAGCGGCACATGGACGCTGGCGCAGGCGCTGCGCGACATTGAACGCGAATTGCCGGAATCGGTGCGCGGGATGATCGAACGCAAGATTGCGCAACTTGAGCCGGAGGATCACAAGCTGCTGACTGCCGCAAGCGTGCAGGGCTATGAGTTCGATTCGGCAGTCGTGGCGCAGGTGCTGAAGCTTGAGGCCGACGAAGTTGAAGAGCGATTGGAAAAGCTGGAACGAGTGTTTGCGTTTGTAAAGCTGAGCAGCGAAACCGAGTTTCCGAATCACGAACTGACGCTTAAATATCGGTTCGTGCATGTGCTGTATCAGAACGCGCTCTATGCCAGTTTGCGCGCCACGCGGAAGGCCACGCTCAGCCGCGACGTGGCGCTGGCCTTAGAAGCTTGTTACGGCGCACGCAGCGCGAGCGTGGCGAATGAACTGGCGCTGCTGTGGGAGGCGGCGCGGGATTATGCGCGCGCCAGCGATGCCTTTTTGCAGGCGGCGCGCAATGCGGCGCAGGTCAATACGCATCGGGAAGCGGCGCAGCTTGCCGAGCGCGGGCTGGAAGCTTTGCGCAAATTACCGGAAACGCCGGAGCGCGACGGGCGGGAACTCGGCCTACAATTGACGCTGGGCTTCTCGTTGCAGTCCGTCCTAGGTTGGGTTGCACCGGAAACCGGAGCAGCCTTCAACCGGGCACGGCAACTATGTGAGCAAATGGGCGATGATCCCCGGCTCTTCGCTGCTCTGGGTGGCGTGGAGGTCTATCACTTTCTCCGCGCCGAATATGAAACGGCCCAAGGATTGGGTGAGCAGATGCTGCAACTGGCGGAGCAATCTCAGGACCCGGTGCTGCTGGTTGTGGCATCTACGTTTTGGGCCACTTTCCTCCTTTTTCAAGGAGAACTTGTCTCCGCCCGGCAGCAATTTGAACGTGTGCTCGCGCTGGACCGCCGGGACTATCACGCGGCTTATCTTTCCATCCATAACGAGGACATGGGACTTTTAGCGCGCACCATGCATAGCTTCTGTCTGTGGACGCTGGGCTATGCGGATCAGGCATTGGCGCTGGCGTATGAATCAATCACTCTGGCCGAGCAAGCATCTCATCCCTTCAGTCTGGGTAACGCTCATTCTGCGAAAGGGGTGGTTCTTACCTTGCTTCGGGATTGGCAGCCCAGCCAGAAAGAGTATGAGAAAGTGTTGGCGCTCGCCGAGGAGTACGCTCTGGGAGACAATCTCAACTATGCCGTTACCTGGAATGCCCTGACTCTGGCGTATCAGGAACCGACCGAAGCAGCACTTGAGCAGGCGAAACAGGCGCTTGCATCCCTGCGTGCCAAAGGCGTGATGCTGCGGACGACTTGGTTACTCGCAATGCTGGGCGAAGTGTTCGGGCTGGCAGGCCGCTGCGCGGAAGGGCTGGAGACAATCGCGGAAGCGTTGGCGCTGGTCGAGCGCATCAGGGAGCGTTACTACGAAGCAGAACTCTGGCGCATCAAAGGCGAGTTGCTGCTGAAGGCCACCGCCGGCAATGCGCAGGCGGAAGCGGAAGCCTGTTTTCAGCAAGCCATCGAAACCGCCCAACAGCAAAGCGCGAAATCGTGGGAACTGCGCGCCGCCACGAGCCTCGCGCGCTTGTGGCAGCAGCAGGGCAAGACCGCCGAAGCCCGGCAGATGCTCGCCGGAATTTACGGTTGGTTCACCGAAGGCTTTGCCACGGCGGATTTGAAAGAGGCGAAGGCGTTGCTGGAGGAACTGAATCATTGATTCTCAGAATCAGTGTCGAGCCTTGATTCAAAGCAGTGCTGAAACGCCTGAATGAATTG
>JBDSAM010000051.1:0-7495 GCA_039922135.1 Blastocatellia bacterium | reverse complement strand
GGCCAGGATCACATTAACAACACGCACAAACAGGTTTTGATCTATCAGGCGCTGGGCGCAAAGCTGCCGAAGTTTGCGCACCTGCCGCTGATCCTTGCTCCGAATAAAGGCAAGCTCTCCAAACGCAAGCACGGCCAGATTGTCAGTGTGACAACCTATCGCGATTCAGGTTTTATCCCGGATGCCTTCCTCAACTTTCTGGCGCTGCTGGGTTGGTCGCCAGAAAACAATGACGATGTAGCTGCTGAGATGGTGGCGGATGGTGAAAAGGCAACTGCTCATTTGAACACGAAGGATCAAGAGATATTCTCTCGTGATGAGTTGATTGAACTTTTTTCTCTGGAGCGCATTCACAAATCGAACGCAGTGTTTAACTTCAACGAAGGCGATGCGCGCAACTGGACGGATCAAAAAGCGCTGTGGATGAATGCCGAATACATCAAAACCTGGCCGCTGGAAAAACTGCTGCCGCTGATAAGGCCAGAATTGCAAAATGCAGGTTTGTGGCGCGACGAATACCAAGGCGAGCAGCGAGTTTGGTATGAACACGTGATTAACTTGCTTCGCGAACGCGCCCGCACACTATTGGATTTTGCCGTGCATGGCCTCCCGTATTTCGTGGATGATTTCAGCTTCGATTTCGACGAAGCTGCGGTGAAGAAGAATTTGCAGAAAGAGCCTGCGCTGAAAGAGTTGCTGCCACAGTTAGCGGATCGCTTCGCCGCTGAACTCAAGTTCACGCACGATTCAACCGAAGCCTGCCTGCGCGCGTTTGCCGAAGAAAAAGGCGTCAAGGCCGGATTGTTCATCAACGCCGCGCGCACCGCGCTGACCGGCCAAGCGGTCGGGCCAAGCCTGTTTGAATTGGTCGCAGCCGTCGGGCAGAAACGCGCGGTCGAAAGATTAAAACACGCCGCTGAATTGATTTGAGAGAGCTATGAAACTTCAAGGCAAAGTCGCAGTCGTCACCGGAGGCGCAATGGGCATTGGCCGCGCCTTATGCCAACGTTTCGCCGCCGAAGGCACGCGCGCCGTTATCGTCGCCGATTTGGAATTCGACAAAGCCCAACAAGTAGCCAATGAGATTGGCGGCGTGGCTGTCAAGACCGATGTCAGCAATGAAGCCGACATCATCAATCTGGTAGAACAAACGACAAAACAATTTGGCCAAATTGATCTTTTCTGCTCGAACGCAGGCATCGGCGGCATACCGGGCGGCGCGGAAGTATCGAATGAAGACTGGCAAGAGATTTTCGGCATCAACGTCATGGCGCACATTTACGCCGCGCGCGCCGTCGTGCCGCAGATGCTGGCGCGCGGCGAAGGCTACCTGCTGCAAACGGCGTCGGCGGCGGGTCTGCTGACGCAGGTTGGCTCAGCGCCTTATTCTGTTACCAAACACGCGGCTGTTGCCTTTGCCGAATGGCTCTCAATTACGCACGGCGACAAAGGCATCAAGGTTTCGTGCCTGTGCCCGCAGGGCGTGCGGACGCGCATGCTGCTGGGCGAAGACGGCCAGGGCGAAAACTTCCTGGTTGCCGGATCGGTTTCGCCGGAAGAGGTAGCAGATGCGGTGATCGAAGGCTTGGCCGCCGAACGCTTCCTGATACTGCCGCACCCGGAAGTCGCCGAGTACTTCCAGCGCAAAGCGACGGATTACGACCGCTGGCTGCGCGGGATGCGCCGGTTACAAGCAAGTACCCTTGTAAGCGATAACTTGGCGCAAGGCTAAAAACCATCTGAATAGGCGAAGCCCCAACATCGCACGGCAAATTTGTCTAGCGATTAGAGCGAGGCGTTGCAACAATTTCACCCCAAGCACACTTTTCAGCATTCGAGTCTGATCAGAGGAGGTCATATGAAAAACCGGTTTTGTGTTTTGTATTTTTCGCTTTTTATTTTGGCTGTAAACCTGGTAGATATTTCTGCAAAGGTTCCAATCCTTCTTAATCGAGTAGAGGGCGTGGTATATGATCCGAATCATCTTCCGGTTGAGAACATTAATGTCGAACTGCTGAACGATATAGATTCGGTGATTGGTCGAACCAGAACAAGTGCTTCCGGGCGGTTCACCTTTACCGGAATGCCTGCCGGACGCTTCATTGTGAAGGCCTTGCCTTTTGGTACTAATTTCATGGAGCAAACCCAAGAGGTAATCATCAACAACGTAAGCCGAGCGGCAAACGACATAGGGTACGTTGACATCTACCTTCGTTATGACAAGCGTAACAGCGGGGGAGCAAATGAAACTTCCCGCGAAGTGGTTTTCGCTCAAGATGTCCCGGCTGCCGCAAAAAAACTTTACCAGGAAGGCGTTGCTGATTTTGGAAAAAGTCCGGAGAAAGGGCTGGCAAAACTCGAAGAAGCACTGCGCATTTTTCCTCAGTATTTTGATGGTTTGTCTTGGCTGGGCAAGGCCTTCATCTCACAGAAAAACTATGAAAAAGCCTATCCTTATCTGATCAGAGCCATTGATATAAATCCGCGCAGTTATTCTGCCTATTACAGTTTGGGCTACGCTTTTTATCAGATTAAACAATATCCCGCTGCCTTAGAAGCTGCCAGAGCCACAACCGTTCTAGCTACTGATTCAATAGATGCTCAACTGCTTTATGGGACGCTTTTGCGAATTACCGAAAAATACCAAGATGCAGAAAAGGCCCTGCTTAAAGCTAATTCTTTAGCTAAAAAGATGAACAGCGAGGTTCATTGGCAATTGGCTCTGCTTTACAACAGACTCAAGCGTAATCAAGACACAGTAGATGAGCTAGAAACTTTTCTAAAACTGGCCCCTGATTCCCCTGATAAAAGCAAGATTCAAGACATGATTGCAAAACTAAAGAACTCTGCGAGATAAGAAGCAATGATATGGATTACGCAAAGGTTATTTCGGCTTTGTGGTGCGCAGCGTTTAAGCTGGTTTATCAGCCATTATCAAGGTCAAGGTTCGTTTGTCGGTTAGAGGTGCTTATAACCCCGCCTAATTTTGCAAGCCAATCCCATTGACTCCGGCAAGAGAGGTGAGCGCGCCGGATCGCGGACGTTCCTTCCACGCTATTTCGTTCATTAAGTCACTCACGCGCGGACGGCGACGCCTGCGATCCATCCGCGCGTTCTCACTAAACTGAACCGTCACCACCAAGCCGGTACCTCATCGGGTAGGAGGGAGCCTCACGGCTCCCGTCCTCCCACACCACCGGACATGCGGTTCCGCATCCGGCGGTTCACATAGAAAATTGAAGTTTCCGCAGTTGATCCAGCAGTGAGATGAGTCCCAGCCGATCAAAGTAGGACTTCGGGAATGCTTCGTTCAAATGTGATGCTCCCGCGTTCCACCACGCGCCGCGTCCGTTCGTGGCCGACTTCCACGCGCGCAGTTTTTCCAGTCCTCGTTTCATCAAGTTCTTCGCTCTCGTGAAAGGCCGCTTCCAGTGCCGCCACAGCAGGCAGCGCAGTTTACGCCGCAGCCAGCCATCAAGCTCTTCAAAGATTCCTTTCACTTCCGCCAGCCGGAAGTAGCCAATCCAGCCGCGCAGCAGTTGATTCAGGTCTTCGATCACTTGCGGCAGACTACGGCCTTTCCCTTCTCGAAAGATCGTCCGTATTTTGGCCTTCAGCCGTCGGATGGATTCCGGCGCCACTTTCAGTCGTGGTTGTTTGTGCCACGTCATCGAGTAGCCCAGAAACTTCCTCTCCCACGGGCGAGCCACTGCGCTCTTCTCCGTGTTCACCTTCAAGCGCAGACGCTTGGACAAGAATTCCGTCACTGACTTCATCACCCGTTCCCCCGCCACCTTTGACCGCACATAGATGTTGCAGTCGTCGGCATAGCGGCAAAACTTGTGACCACGCCGTTCCAGTTCCTTGTCCAAATCGTCCAACAGGATGTTCGACAGCAGCGGCGAGAGCGGGCCGCCTTGCGGAGTTCCCTCTGCACGCGGACTCACCGCACCGCCCGTCATCATCCCCGCTTGCAAGTAGCGACGGATCAAGCCCAGCAACCGCTTGTCGCTGATTCGACGGGTCAATCGCGACATCAACACGTCGTGATTGACCCGGTCAAAGAACTTCTCCAAATCCAGGTCTACCACCCAACGACGGCCCTCCGCAGCGTACTCACGCGCCGCAAGCACCGCTTGTTGCGCGCTGCGTCCGGGGCGAAAGCCGTAGCTCGATTCGGAAAAGTCCGGCTCAAAGAGCGGACTCAACACTTGATGCAACGCCTGTTGAATCAACCGATCCACGACCGTCGGAATGCCCAATTGACGCATTCCGCCGTTTGGCTTCGGAATCTCCACGCACCGCACCGCCTGCGGTTGATACGTGCCATTCAACAAGCTTTCTTTGATCTGCGCCCAATGCTCTTGCAGGTATGGCTTCAACTGCTCGACCGGCATTTCATCAACGCCCGCCGCGCCCTTGTTGCCCATCACCCGCGCATAAGCATCAAGCAGGTTCTCGCGCGCGACCACTGCTTCCATCAACTGCAACTCTTCCGGTCTGACGAACTCTTTCCTTGCCGCGCCGCTTGACGCACCCATCTCATACCCTCGTGGCTTCCGGCCACTACTCTCCAAGTGGGATTCGGGCATCTCAGCCATACTGTCTGCGTCTCCACGGACGTCGAAATTCAAGCGTCAGTCCTTTCTACGTGTTCGGGCCTTCGCTCCGGTCGCTTAGAGCTACTATGCCCTCGGCTGACTTCTGCCAGTTCATCGCATCACCTCTCGACGATGCTAGCCCTGCGGCAAACCGACAGATCTCCCCGGGTATTGCGCATCCACCTTCCCGCTTATGCCCGCCACATATACGTCAGGACTTTCCGTGCAGGTATCGGACTTTGAAGATATTTGCCTTCTCATCCAGTCTTGCCGCCTCATATGCGATTTCTGTTCGTCGGGCCAGCGTTTTGCCTGCGGCTTCCTCCGGATTCCACCTCGCGATGGACACCCTTGCCGTCCGGCTAACGATTCCCCCTGCCGGGGTCGTAAGGGACTTTCACCCTCTAGTGAATGCGCCCTGCCGGGCGCACAAACTAAAAAGCCGCTTGCTGATTGTTTGCAATCAGCAAGCGGCTTTTCGGAATAAACTCCCTGCTTAACAGCAGGCAGGCAGCGCCCTAGATGATGGTCGTCGTGCCGTCGAATTTAGTCAATGACATTTCGACATTGTCGTTGTAGGTAAGTTTCTGCTCTTGCAGCATACTGATGACTAGAGCTTCGCCAAGTTTCATTGCTTCAACAGCGTCCGTCCGCCAGTGAACGCCAGCGCCGTTACGAGCGAAGGCAACGTTCCGAGCCACTTTGTTGAGTTCGCTGAGAACTGTCAGCGGTGGCCCGTCATAGGGAACCAACGCGCTGCCATCGGCATTCGGAACCACTGGATTCTTGACTGTGTCGGTTTCGTCGAAGAATGCCTTAAGAGCGGTGACGCAAGCTCCGGCGACCGTTGCGTGACCCGAACCGTATGATGAATGGGTTGGACTGCCTTCCGAGAAGGTCTGTGGCAATAAGTATGTCCCGTATTTGCTGAACGTCGCCTGGACAGCCTTGGAATTTAGAACATCTGAATGGATCGGATAGTTTGCCGCCTTGGTCAGATGGTTGTGAACGCGTCCGCCGAATTCTTCCGGGCGCAGACGATGCTGCACGAACCATTTTTGATACCAGACGGCCTTCAGCGCACGTGTCGCTACTTCGGTGACGAAGCTCAGAATGTGCGGGCCTCCGCATTGCGCAAAGCCCGCCTGCGCCTTCGAGTTGTAAAGCGGCAGGCCGGGATCAATTCGAGTTCCCTGCGCCAACAAGATCACACATGCCTGAAGGTACGCCTGATAGAGTTGGTCAACGTGTACCCATTCGGCAATGTCGCGCAAATTGCGGATATAACGAGGCGTCGGATCGTAAGGGTTGGCGCTCGATTCGGCTCCATTTTGTACGTCGAGCCAGTCATTGTAGCTGGTCATTCGATCCGACCCTGCGTTTACCGTTCTCATCCGTTGCGTAAAAAAATTGGCGCCGAAGTAGAAGTCTCTGACCATAAATTGCGACATCCAGGGGCCGTTCAAATCCTCCGGTGTGGAGGAACGAAAGAGAGTTTTGGCCGTGACCTTGCCGTTTTCGCGCGGTCCGCGAAAATCAGATAGTTTGGAAAGCTCATCTGCCGCCTGAGCCACGACCGGGCTGGTCTCGTAATCAGTGAAATTGACATCTCGCAGCAATGCCATCCAATAGAGTTCAACCATTTCGCCCGCCTCTTCAGCGCTGTCAAAGCGCGGAGGTGGCGGCATCGTCACATGATGCGAATCCGGCCCTTCCAAATCCATCGCCAACCCCGCCTGCGGGCTGGTCAACTTGCGGCCCAAGCCAAGTTGAATTTTTTCGAAGTCGTCCGGATTTTGTGTCGTGCGCGCCGTGGCCAGTGTTTGATAGGCCGCCAGGTCAACTTCGCCCAACTGGTTATGCGGCAGCGCTTTGGTATAACTGGCGATCTTATTGGGATAGCGGTCGTCGTCGCCATTGGTAACGTGGTAAACCAGCGGTCTTTTCTGGGCCATCTTCGCGGCCTCGATCCGGCACTTGTAAGATTTCATAAACCGGTTCGACGCATTATCAGAAGGTTCGACGCCGAACGGGAAATTTGGATCGTCGCAAGCTGGTTTATTACTGGGGAATTGGGCCAAGGCGGATGGGCCGGCCATACCAGCAGCAATCGTGGCGGCGGTTGCACCACCCACGCGGCCTAGGAATTTGCGGCGTCCTGTTGAAACTGGTGTTGGCGAGAGTTTTTTCGGCTCTTCGTGCGTGGTTTGTGTTTCCGCAGATGTCATACTGGTAGTCTGCGGCTCAATGAATGACCGTTTCTTCATACAGAACTCTCCTCTATGGTTGGTGTAAAAATGCGACTCGACTTGAACGTGTGGAACGGGGTTAGGCCTAAAAATCGGATTGGGGGCAGGCACCAAGGGTTGAGTGAGGGTACGGCCTTACAACTACTAAGTCATCAAGTTAAATCACTGGATTATGATGTATCTCAACCGGCGCAGAGAATAAGACAACTATTAAGCAATAACAACAGCCTTTTCCAGGACAAGGCATTATTTCTACAAACGGTCGTTAATAAGAGGCTGCAATCAGTACACTGGCCCGCCATGTCTCATGATCGAGAGATACTAATTGGTAAATGCGGCAGCTTGCGGGTTTCCGCTTTAAGCTCTCCTGTGCCAGCAAGCTCGATGGCTTTGATTAAAACGGATTCTTCCTGAATTCCGCTCAGCACATGATCCGCGATGACAACGCTGGGAACAGTGGTGATTCTATACGTTTGACCAATCAGCAAATCTTCCTCTACCTCTTCGACCATTTGATGTTCAATCAGGACTTTTTCCAATTCATTCGGATTCAGCCCAGCGTTCCAGGCCAACTGCTTAAGCACGGACATTTCGCTGAAGTCTTTGTCTTCGATAAAGAACGCGTTGAAGAGTTGGCGATAGAAC
>JBDSAM010000050.1:0-12251 GCA_039922135.1 Blastocatellia bacterium | reverse complement strand
TTAAACGGCGCCCGGCAGATTTGGGGTTGTTTCCGGATGGCGATACGCAACCGAGCAAGCTTCCCGCCGCGAACACTAAGCCACTCAAACTTAGTCAAGTCATGCGGACATCCGCATTTTGGTTGCTGGCGGCAGGCAGCGTCTTGAGCATCAGCGCAATCGGTGGCGTGATGCAGAATCTGGCGCTTTACATCGCCGACATTATTCCCAAAGAACAAGCGGACCTGACCAAGACCACCGTGGCCAGCCTGACGCTGGGCGCCAGCATTGCGGGGCGCATTGTGATGGGCTGGCTGGCGGATCGCTACCAGAAGAAATATGTGATGCTGGCGACGTACCTGATCGTCGGGCTTTCGATCCCGCTGCTGATCGCAGCGCGCGACGTTTCTGCATTGCTGTACGTGTTTGCCGTAACATTCGGCTTCGGGCTGGGCGCAGATTACATGCTGATTCCACTGATGGCGGCGGAGTGTTTCGGCCTGGGGGCGCTGAGCCGCGTGCTGGGCATCATCATTATGAGCGATGCCGTTGGCGAAGCGACAATGCCGACGCTGGTGGCCAGCATCCGCGAAGCGACGGGCAGTTACACGAACGGCTTTGCGCTGATCACCGTAGTGGCGCTGTCTGGGGCGGCGGCGATCCTTTCGATCAAGTATCGCAACGGCGTCCCAGTCAGCCGCTTGCAACTAGAAACTCAAACCACAGGAGATTGAAGCGATGAAGAGAATATTGATGGCTGCGACGCTAGTCGCATTTGGCTTGATGGCAGGCTGGATGATGGCAAGATCACAGTCAGCACAAGCTGGGGGCAGCGCAGCGGCCAAGGCGGCGGAAGGCTACATCCTGGAGCACGATGCCGATGTGGCCAAAACCGGCGCAGCGCCGCATAACGGGCCAGGGCGTTCGACGGGCTATAACTTTTTTGAGAAAGCCACGGACTTCAAACAGAATTTCCGCAAACGCGTACTGCATACGGGCGCTGCCATCGGCTACCACCCGCAAAAAGAAGACGAGGTCTACTACATCCTGAGCGGCGCGGGAACCATGCAGATGAACGGCAACGAATTCCCCGTCAAACCGGGTGACGCCATTCTGACGCGACCCGGTAGTTCGCATGGATTAAAGCAGACAGGCAAAGATGATCTTGTGCTGATCATCTCTTATGAAAGAAAGTAAGGCAGCAGCGTCAGCGAATCAGGCGTTCGTAGGCATCATCTGCGGGAAGGTCGCGCTGTTGCGCTGCGGCGACAGCCAACACGTCGCAACGTTCGTTTTCGATGTTGCCGGAATGGCCTCTGACCCAGATGAATTCGACATGATGCTGCGCGCACAGGTCAAGCAGTTGCCCCCATAGGTCAGGGTTGATGGCCTTTTCTTTCTTGTTCCGCATCCAGCCGTTCGCGCGCCAGCGTTTCGCCCAGCCTTGCATAATCGCGTTAACCACATATTGCGAATCGGTATGCAGCTTGACCGCGCTTGCGTCTTCCAACGAGCGCAGGGCTTCAATCGCCGCCAGCATCTCCATGCGGTTGTTGGTCGTCAGGCGGAAGCCGCCCGACAACTCTTTGCGATTTCCGTTGAATAGTAGCACCGCGCCGTAACCGCCCGGGCCTGGATTGCCCGAACACGCGCCGTCCGTGTAAATCACCACTTGTTTCAAATCATTCATTGCGTTTCAAAATAGGTTCGGTTGCGCGGTTTGAAACTCAAGCGCGTCCGAACCAACAATTTCCCCTGTGTGTAAGATGTGTTGAACTTCGATGCCTCGTGAAATCAGCGTGCGCGTAATTAGCCAGTAACGATGGCAATGTTTGTAATCGGCTTCAGCGCACATAAACGCGACACGGCGATTTTGTCCCAACGAAACCAATCGCTCAATGCCCGCAAGATAAAACGGCGCTTCGGCCAGCCTTTCATAATTCACCTTTCCGCTTTGGAAATAGAAAGCTTCGTCTTCGGGCTTTCCTCCAATCCTGTCGCCCAGAAAGACGTATTCGACCCCCTTTTCATTCAACGATTGTTTCAACGGTTCGCGGCTGAAGTGTGGGTTGTAGCGGCTGTAGGGCTTGCTGCGCTTGCCAACGAGCAGTGTGCTGTCGAATCAGATAGTCGGGGCGAGCTCTTTTTTGAAGACGGCGCTGTGCGCTTCAACGCTCTGTTCGGTACTGCAGAATTCTGCGGTCACAGGGTTGGCATCATTTTTTGTCATTGGGGTTTCCTCCAGGAAAACACAAACCCAGGCAATAAAAAACAAGCGGTGAATAATAACGGTTGCTGCCACCATTAGATGATGGTAAGTATGTTTCGCGGTTGCGAGCCACTCTCTCAACCCTTCATCAAACAACCTTCACCCGACATCTACTGAACTATGGCGAAAAGAGAACTTCCTATCCTGCCAGTCATCGAAACCAGCGGCGATGGCAAAGTAAGAAAGCCTCGTGTCGCAAAGCCACGTTATGACTGCTCAAAATGTCCCGGCTATTGCTGCTCGTACGATTGGATCACCGTCACTAAGCTCGATATCAAACGGTTGGCCAAGCATTTCAACATCACGTATGAATTGGCTGAGAAAAGATATACGCGATTCGAAAAGGATTACGGTCATCGCATCTTGCGCCACAAGAAAGACCACATCTTCAAAAGCACTTGCAAGATGTTTGACCAGGAAGAGCGCAAGTGTGGCGTATATGAAGCGCGGCCCACGCTATGCCGCATTTTTCCGACGGAAAAGAATTGTGGCTACTACGATTTTCTAAAGTGGGAGCGCGATCATCAGGACGATGAAGAGTTTATCCCAATGCATAGCTGAGATTCTTCCTGCGCGGCAGGAATGCTTAACTGCGGCATCACACGCAAGAGGGCCGCGCCGAGTTCGCGCCGAAAGTCTCCGCACAGATGTTTCAAATCTATCCCTGACACCTGATCTGATAAAGCGCGGTAAAAGGTGATTGCACCAATCTCATCGCCGTCCTCATCCGTCAACGGCACGCTCAGCATCCACTTCGGGCTTTGCAGACTTGGCTGTTCATCTTGATCGGCGATAAAAATCTCCGCCGTTTCCGCTTCTATTTTTCCCCATGTCCAGATCACCTCGCTAAATTCCCTGCTTCCCTTGTTGCCTAAATTGCCCACGCCAGCTCCGTCACCCTTATCAAGGATGCCATCCACACTAATTGACGCAGGCCAATGGCCGCGGACTTCCAACACGGCGCTGTCAAATTCATTCGTTTCCACCATTGCCTCCAGCGAGGCGAAGAGCTGCCCAGCCGTTTGGGCTTTATTCAAGTCTTCGCTGGTGCGGCGGATGCGGACGCCTGTGGCCAGCGCACGTCGGCCCAGCGTCATGCCTTGCCTGATTTGATTTCCAAGCTCAGCGAACTCCGCATAACGCAGCCGCTGTACGCCGAACACGACGCCAACGCCAAGCACGAAGAAGATCAACGCCGCCAGATTGCGCGCCGGGTTCAGCAGCATCAGCCCGAAGAGCGAAAACATTCCGCAGACGGCATACAGCAGAATCACCGCCTGCCGTTGCGTCAGTCCCAGTTGCAACAGTTTGTGATGAATGTGGCCGCGATCCCCTGTCAGCAATGACTGCCCATTCAAAAAGCGCCGCGTTAATGACAGCCCGGCTTCGGTCACCGGCAGACCAAACGAAACCAGTGGAATTGCAATCGCCACAATCGTCGAACCTTTTTGCGATCCGGCCAGCGACAACGCCGCAGCCATAAAGCCCAGGAACAGACTGCCCGAATCACCCAGAAAGATTGTCGCCGGATTGAAGTTGAACCGCAGAAAGCCCAGCACCGCGCCGACCAGCACAACCGCCAGCAAGCTGATTTCAGGATTTTCCTGCACAACGGAAAAGACCAGGATCGAGAGCAATGCGAAAACAGAAGCCCCCGCCGCCAGCCCGTCAATGCCATCAATCAAATTGAAGGCGTTTGTGATGCCAACGATCCACAATGCCGTGACGATGAAGCTGACCCACATCGGCAGATGCCAATGTCCGCCAAATGGCGACGAGATGTTTTCAATGCCGAATCCGCCAGCGAAAACGATTGCTGCCGCGACGATCTGCACAACGATTTTTTGCGGCGCGCTTGCTCCGCGAAAGTCGTCATAAATGCCGAACGCAAACATCAACGTCGCGGGGACCAGCAGCGCCAGCAATCTAGGCAGGTTTGACCTGAAGATGTCACTGACCATGTTGCCCAGAAACGGCACGCACAACAGCGCGGCCATAAATGCGACATAGATGGCGATGCCGCCCAATCGCGGCGTCGGTTGCGCATGAATGTGGCGTCCCCCATCGGCGCCGTCGGGCAGAGCCACCGCGCCCCACGCCACAGCCTTGCGCCGCACCTTGGGCGTGATGAGAAGAGCTGCCAGAAACGACAGAGTGAAGAGCGTAACGTATGATCGCATCAGTGGTTGGTGGTTGGTGGTTGGTGGTCGGTGGCCGGTTGGCCATGATCGGTGGCCGGTTGAAAGTGAATCGCCGCCGGTAAAGTTTTACCGGCCACCGACCACCAACCACCGGCCACCAAATCAATCGCATCCAGATATTTTTCCGCCAGCGCCCGGCGCAGGTAATGCGCTTTGACGAACTGCTGCCCGCTCTCGCCCATCTGTCTTCTTAGATCAGGTTCGGCACGCAGGTGATTGATCGCCGCGGTCAATGCATCACTGCTTTCCGGTTCGATGCACAATCCGGCTTCGGCATTGGCAACCAGCCTTGCTGCTTCGCCTTCGACGCTGCAAATGATTGGACAGCCCGTGCCCATCAATTCAAACAGCTTTGAGGGAAGAACTTTTGTGAAGATCGGCAACCGTTTGAGCGGAACCAGGCTGACGTCGCTGGCGCGATAAAATCCCAGCAGGTCTTCACGCGGCTGTTCATCCAGAAAGGTCACGTTGTGCAGCGACAGATTTTCGACCTGCCGTTTTAGATTCGCTTTCTCAGCGCCTTCGCCAACGAACAGGAAATGAACGCCCGAATCTTCATTGAACCGTTTGGCCACGCGCAGCACCACGTCAAGCGCGTGCGACATGCCGTGCGTGCCGATGTATGAGACGACGAATTTGTTTTGCAGTCCCAATCGCTGGCGCACTTCCTCCGGCCCAATGCCCGCCGAAGCCAGATATTGCGCATCAACGCCGTTCGGAATCACTTTGATCTTTTCTGCCGGGACGCCTTTGTCAATCAGATAGGTGCGTGTGGATTCAGCGACCGGTACGATCATCGCGGCATGCCGGTACAGATGCATTTCAATTGCTTCCAACACTCGGATTACGCGTTCGTTTTTCAGCACGCCTAGTTCGATGGCCGATTGCGGCCAGATGTCGCGCACTTCAAAGACGAACGGCGCACGCTTAACGCGGCTTAAGCAATAGGCCGCCACCGCGCAGAAAAACTGCGGCGACGTGCCAACCACCACATCAGGCCGCCGCGTCATCAGCGATCCCAGAATGAATGAGGAGAAGAAAAACGAAAGGAAATTGAGGACGCGCAGGAAGAAGCCTTTATTGGCTGCGCAATAAACCCACGTGCGTAGCAGATCAATGCCTTCAACTTTCTCGCGCTTGACGAAATGGCCGCGATATTCCGGCTTGATGATGCCGGTGGGATGATTCGGGAAACCGGTGATGACTGTGACGTCGTGGCCAAGCGCGGCCCAATGGCGCGCATGCTCGAACGTACGCGCGGAAGGCGCTCCCATCTCCGGCGGGAAATATTGACACAAGAAAGTAATACGCATCGGTTAGGGGACCTTATTTGAATTAAGACTGCGACCGGCAGGGAGCAGATTCTCGCAACGCGCCGCTCCCTGCCGGTCGCGGTTCTGATTCGGTTTGATTCGATATCCGAATTCCTGCCCGCAGTCAATTTTGTAATCGAACTGAATCGTCGCACTCGGTTGTGAAATCCCAAAGTCTGGGAAGTGCCATCCCTGAATCGGTCCTTCACTGCCGGTAATAATCTGTGTGCTAATTGTAACGCCTTCGTCGGCAAACGGCTCAATCAATATCTGCTGATTGCCGCAACGGCACAAAACTCCCTTGCGTCCGGCTTTTGTGGCGTCTACATCAGGATGCAGGTGAATGAAACTTGATGCTCTGGCGACTTCCCCTTGGCGGGCAAGATCCGCAACCTTCCAATCGCCATCCACACTGCGGTGAATGCGGCGTTCATGAATGACGGCACCGTCATATCGCATGAACGATCCGCAAAAATTCCACGTTTGCCCGGTCTCCCCCATATCATTGCTGCCGCACGCTTCGACCTTCAATGGTTCAGCGCGCCTAGCCATACGAAACGTGCCCCACACTTCTGACTGTTCATGCCCATCAAACATGACTGTGTTGTGCGCGCGCGTCGAACGGCAGTATTCGCGAAATCTGTCGCCGCCATACCCATGAACACCCGAATCCACAATGAAGGGCCTGCCGTTCAATCGCAATTCGTAACTTAGCAGGTCGCAATGGGCATGCGCTGTGTTGTAATCCACCGATGGCGGGCCTGCATCAACAATCATCTTTTCCTGCTCGTCCGGCGACTGCCACAGGTAATAGCCAGATTGAGGGAAGTTTGTCGTTGATGATTCCAATGACCAATTCACAACCCGCCGCGCGGATTCAAGCAGCGGTTGGGGTTTTGTTTCCGCCGTGTTTGCCGCATCGTTGAAAAGCGCGAGGCTCCCACCCGTATAACTCATGGCTTTCAGAAAGCCTGCCATCGCGCGCAACTTCGCTTCCATCTTTTCGCCGCGCGGTATTCGCCCGAATGAAACCAGCAAGGCATAACATTCCAGAAAGTCCGCCAATGCCTGTGCGTGATACATTGGCGAACGTTCGTAATGCCCTCCGTCCGCGAGCACTTGCTCTTCAAACTCACGCCACAGCAAATATTCGCCTTCTGACAGCCAGTCTTTATTTTCAAAAAACAGGCCTCCAATGATTAATGCTTTGACGTTCTTAAGTAAATGGTTCGCCAGCAAGTGGTGTTCCAAGTGGCGGTGCAGAAACTCAATTTGCTGGAAGATACTGGCGCGCCACCGCGATAGAAAATCTTCGCTTTCGCTGCCCGCCGCCAGCGCATATGCGTAAATCCAATTGACCGCACGTAGCGACAGCGGATAGGCATCCCAACCATCGCTGTGCCCAACGCGCGCTTCCGCCATCCAGCTTTCGATCAATTTTTTACACGACTGCCAGGCGTGCCACGCTTCAGCATTGCCTCGCCTGTTCTCTTCAAACGCCCCGCGTGCGGCCCGCAGGGCATAGTCAAAATAATGCAACTGATAGTTCCACAGATGACCCAGATAACGCCGGTTCCAGTTAATGACGTCAGTTGGATCAAGCGTCAGGCTGAGATTGAGAAAGGTAAAGCGATTGTCCTGCAGATCGGTCAACTGCTGTTCGCCATCAACCAGTGGTTCATTCAGATGCACAAAAGAATCGACAAAGACTGTGCGAATGGTTTCAGCCGTCTGCGGCGAAATCAGGAATTTTTGGTCTGCGCTAGATGGCCCCGCAGCCAACGCAGCCAAATGCGGGAAGCAGCGGTAAAGCTGATATTGCGCTTTACGTAATGGTCTGTAGGCCAACTGTTCCCACCGCAGATGCTCAATCGTTCTGAATAGCAATAATGGATTCAATGTCCCTCATCCGATGTAGTACGGAACCGGCAGCGACCGGGTACCAAGCGTATGTCTACCCAACCTACCCGGTCGCTACCGCTCCCGGTTCCGTACCATTCGATTTCAAAGCGACGGCTTCCGGCTTTCCACTGCGCAAACTCTCTTCAATTCGCAGACAAGCCAGCGTGGTTAGCGCCAGGCTGCGCCATCCGATAGGCATCTCTCGCCCTTCGCGCGCTGCTTCGATAAACGCCGCCAATTCACGATCAAAGCCTTTGTCCTGTGCCAGCCTCTTGACGACTTTGCGCTTGCCATCGCGCCACATTTCAAGCTGGCGAAAGTCATCCAGCACGGACACGCGCCCACCGCCGTAAACTTCCACGCGTTCTTTCGGGAAGCCACGGTCGCCGGTGGCGAAGTAATTGACATTGCCAATGGAACCATCGCTTAGTTTGATGACGATGCTTAAAGTGTCAATGCCAGATGCGTTTTGATAGGCAAAAACTTCCACCGGATCAGCCCCTGTCAAAAATTGCAGGTAATCAACAAAATGGCAGACTTCGCCAACGATGCGCCCGCCGCCTTCGTCCTGCTGAATCCAACTTTCTTTCGGAATCTCGCCAGCGTTGATGCGGTACGTGATTGCCAACGCGCCTGCGCCTTCAAAGAATTGTTTAAGTTCTGCTGACAAAGGCGAGAAGCGGCGGTTAAAGCCAACGAGAATACGCCCCTGCATTTGTTCAACTGCAGTGGCCACTTGATTGAACCCCTCTTGACTGATCGCCAATGGCTTTTCGACATACACGGTCTTGCCCGCGCGCAGGGCTTCGGCAGCGATCATCGCGTGTGTGTCGTGACGTGTGGCAATCAGGATGGTGTTGATCTCTTCGTTTGCCAGCAGTTCGCGGTAATCGGTCGCGCAAACTTCAAAGCCGAACTGTTCGCCGACTGCTTTGGCCGTGCGCCCGGTGGCCGTCGCCAAGCCAATCAAACTAACGCCGCTCATCTTTGCCAATCGCGGCAGCAAAACACCCTTGGCAAAATTCCCTGCCCCGATTACGCCCAGCCGCACTTCCGCAGCCTTACACGATGAAACCAGATTTATAACGTTTGCGTGATGTTGGTCTGCAGCTTCGGAATATGTCAGCAAAATGCCCAAATAAGGCTTCGGTGTTTTGCCGGTGATGATGTCATACGCCTGTTCGGCCTGCGCAATTGGAAAACGATGCGTAATCAACTGGTCTAGCTTGACTGCTTTTGTCGCCAACAGCCGCAGAAACTCCTGCATATTGCGCCGTTCAGTCCAGCGCACATACCCAACCGGATAATCCACGCCGCGCTCTTCATACTGCGCATCGTAACGGCCCGGTCCATACGAGCGCGCCATTCGCAGTTGCAGTTCTTTCTCGTAATATACCTTTCGCGGAATATCCATTCGCACCGCGCCAACCATCGTCACAATCGCACGGTCGCGAGCAATCGCGCCTGCCAGCTCAATCGGATCATTTGTATCAGCCGCCGCCGTCACAATCACCGCATCCACGCCTTGGCATCCGGGCGATTGGGTTGTAAATCGCACTACCGCCGCTTCAACATCGTCGCCACGCAATACAGCAGCGTCCGCGCCGTGTGCAATTGCCAGCGCAACTTTGCTAGATTCCAGATCAATACCAATTACGCGGCATCCGGCGGCCTTCAAAATCTGTACGGTCAACTGACCCAGCAAACCCAGCCCGATCACCGCTACCGCATCGCCCAGCTTCACCTCCGCTGTCCGCACGCCTTGCAGCGCGATTGCGCCCAGCGTGACGAACGCCGCTTCGTCAAAGCTGACGCCGTCGGGAATTTTGACCGCCAGATTTTTCGGGATGAAGACGGTTTCCGCGTGCGACGCATAATTCATCCCCGCGCAAGCCACGCGGTCGCCCACACTGAACTCTTCAGCGCCGCGCCCAACTTCCGCAACCAGCCCCGCGCAACTGTAACCAAGCGCCAATGGCGCATCCAGCTTCGCCTGAACCGTGCGCAGCGTTGCCATCAGTCCATCGCGCCAAAGCTTTCCCCACACCTGCCTGACCAGATCGGGCCGCTCTTTCGCTTTTCCGACCAGGGACTTTTGCGCCAGATCAACGGTCATCTTCTCAGTGCCTGCGCTGATCAGCGACGTGACGTTGTGAACCAGAATGCCGCCGCTGCGGCAGATCGTTTGCGGCACATCGTCCACTTTCAACACGCCGGAGCGGAAATTTTGAATGACTTGTTTCATTGGTGATTGGTGTAGGCGGTGGTTGGTGGTTGGTGGTTGGTGATCGGCGATCACTCCCGGCTCGCGGCTACCGCAACCGGAATTCAGCATTGGCCGCATCCGGCATTGGCCGCCATCCGCATAGGCAATGTCTTCGTGATGTACTTCCGGTACCACGTGTCAAAAATCAGTATTGCGAACAGCTCGTACGCGTTGTCACGCCGCCCGCGCCGATGCTCTTCGCGTAGTTGCTGAATGTATTCGTAATCAAAAATGCCTTCGCGCCGGACATAATCGCGCGGCAGCAATTCATCAAAATACCGATCCAGTTTGTTGCGCATCCAACTGCCCAGCGGCACGTTGAAGCCTTTCTTGGGCGCGCGCAGATTTTCCTGTGGAATCAGGTCGGCAAACGTCTGGCGTAAAATCATCTTGCTGCCCCCACGATTCAGCTTCATCGAAAATGGAATGCGAAAGGCCAATTCAACCACGCGCGGGTCCAGAAACGGCACGCGCAGTTCCAGCGCCCACGCCATGCTCATCTTGTCCGAATATTCCAGCAGGTTGTCCGGCAGAAAGGTTTCGACATCCAGGTAAGAGAAGCGATTGCCATCATCCCACCTTGCCGGAATCCGATTCAGATGTGCTTGTAGTAAGCGCGATGAATCCTGTCGTGAAAAATCCTGAATGGCATTGCTGCCGAACAGCTTCTGTTTGCGTTCTTCGTCCAGGTAATAAACCCACTTCAAATACTGCCGTGCCGGATCGCTGTCCAGTCCGCCCAGCAATGCGCGGATGCGATGCAACCGCCGGTCGTTGAATTTGTCTTGTTGGAACGAAAGCCCAGCCAGCGCGGCCTTCGCGGCGACGCGCGGCACAAAGCGCAGATACTTCATTGCCTGCACCGCCCGATAGCGCGGATAACCACCAAACAATTCGTCGCCGCCCGCGCCCGACAACGCTACCGTTACCGATTCGCGCGTGTAGCGCGCCAGCAAGTACGTCAAAAAGAAGGTCGTGTTACCAAACGGCTGGTCGAAATACTCCACCATATCCAGCATCTCTTCCGGATGTGATAGATCAATTGTCAGTTCGTGATGTTCAGTCGAAAATTTGTCGGCTACTCGTTGCGCTTCTACACGTTCGTCGTAGTAAGTCATCTCCGGCTCATCGAACAAAACGGTGAATGTTTTGACTTGGCGTACCTGCGAAGCCATTAGACCGACGATGATAGTCGAATCAATTCCGCCCGACAGAAATGCGCCCAGCGGCACATCAGCTACCATCTGCTTTTCAACTGCGTCGGCCATCAGCGTGCGCAGTTCCTCTTGCAGTTCACGCTCATCAGCAGGTTCGATCTTCCCTCCCCATTCGGCAACATCCCAATACCGCTCGACCCCAACAATGCGCTGCGCGCGCAGGTCATATTCCAACCAATGCGCGGGTGGCAATTGATGGATGCCGCGAAAGATCGTCTGTGGCGCGGGCACATACAGGAACGAAAAGAAGTCATGCGCAGATTGCCAGTCAACTTCCGGCGAATAAGCCCCCGACGCCAGAATCGCTTTGATCTCCGAACCGAAAATGAATTGGCCCTTGGATTCTGTGTAATAGAGCGGTTTGACGCCCAGATGATCACGCACCAGAAACAATCGCTCGCGCCGTTTGTCATACAGCGCAAACGCGAACATGCCATTCAGCAGTTCGAAGGCTTCGACGCCACGCTCTTCGTACAAATGCAGAATGACTTCTGTATCAGTCTGCGAAGCGAACTGGTGACGTGCTGGATCAAGCTTCGTTTTCAATTCGCGATAGTTATAAATCTCGCCATTGAAGCTGATCCACAAACTGCCATCTTCACCGCCAGCGCAGCGTTGATTGGTCATTGGCTGGCGGCCCTGCGCTGACAGATCAAGGATGCTCAACCGGCGATGCCCAAGCGCCAGATTGTGCTGCGCGAAGACTTCCGTTCCGCCATCATCCGGCCCACGGTGCGCAATCGTCGCCGTCATGCGCTCGATTACACTTGAATTTATATTACCGACAATGCCGCAAATTCCACACATCTCAAGGTTCAACTTTCCTGACAGGTGCTTTGACTGAAGAATCCACAATCCGCAATCCGCGTTCAGAAATTTTGGCCGCAATCTGTTGTTCGTACATCTTGGCTGAGATTACCGCTTCGTGCATTGTCATCAACGTGCAAAAGATCAGCCCCGGCCTGCCATCCAAAAATCCGAGCTTGACGAAATACATCCAGATAAACCGTAGCAGCGGACGAAACGGCAGCCGTGCCCACATTCGTTTGATGAACCGTTTGCGTTCCAGGGGCGAACCGAATAGCGAAGCGCCTATGTTACTTG
>JBDSAM010000049.1:0-10455 GCA_039922135.1 Blastocatellia bacterium | reverse complement strand
GGTTATCCGCAGCGCCGTCACCGGTGCTTTGCTGGGTGGGTCAATCGCGTTGTTGGCCGGTTTGGCGTTCTATGCGCTGGGCTGGTTTGTACTGTCAGTGGTCAGCGGGCTTTTCAATCACGCGCTGATCTGCGTGCTGGCGGGCGCTCTGATTGGCGCGCTGGCCGGTTCAGCCGTTGCTTCAGCCAGGCAGAAAAAATCCCCTCAAACCAAGCTCCCCCCAATGCCGCAACCAACCAGCGAAGGTTATCTGGTCGCCGTCAAAATGCCGCCACCACTGGCCGAACGCGCGGAAGAGATCGCGCGCGGTTTGGGCGCAAAAGAGATTTTGCTGTAACTTCCCAACCACTGAGATCAGAAATGGTTTGTTATTAAAGAGGGCAACAATGACTGACATTCCGATTTTGTTTCGAGTGATCCTGCACGTGTCCGATATAGACCAGGCGGCTGATTTTTACGCAGAGCTGCTGAAGGCGGAAGGAAGGCGAATACACGGTTCACGCCACTACTTCGATTGTGGCCCTGTAATCCTTGCGCTTGTTGATCCCACCATCGGCGATGAAACGCCAAAGCCGAATCCCGACTACGTCTACTTTTCCGTCCAGGAGATTGAGAAGGTCCATCAGCGGGCCAGCAAACTGGGATGCCTTTCCGAAAATAAAGTGCACGGCGAAAGCGCGGGCGAGATTGTCACCCGTCCCTGGGGAGAGCGGTCATTTTATGCATATGACCCATTTGGAAACGGCCTGTGCTTCGTTGATCAATCCACGATATTCACGGGTCGCAGATAGAGTTGAACCAACTGTTCTGGCGTGAACCCATATGACGCACGACGCAATCATCATCGGAGCTGGCCCCGCCGGATCAACCGCCGCGATTAAGTTGGCGCAGGCCGGCCATCGCGTGCTGCTGCTGGAAAAGAGCCGCTTCCCGCGTGAAAAGCTGTGCGGCGAATTCATCACGCCGGAGTGTTTGAAAGTCTTTGACCGGCTGGGCGTGCGTCAGCGGATGTTGGAGGCCGGAGCGCGGATCATTCGCCGCTTCAATCTTTTTGCTCTTGATGGGCGCAGTCTTGAAATCCCTATGGAATGGATGGCTGACGGTCATTCGCACGCCATCAGTTTGACTCGCGCAAAGATGGATTGGGTTCTGCTGGAACGCGCGCGCGAGCTTGGCGTCGAAGTCCGTGAAGGCTTCCACGTTTCGCCCCGCCTGAAATGGCAAGGCAATTTGACCGCCATCGAAGGCAAAGCGGATGGCGCGACCATCGAAAAATATACCGCGCCACTGGTGATTGACGCTTCGGGGCGCAACGGAGTTTTTTCCAATCAGGTTCAGCAACAAGCTTCACGCCTGAAAGGTTCGCGCCTTTTCGGCTGCAAGGTACATTTGCGCGGCGTCGAAGGCTTGCACGAACTCGGAGAGCTTTTCTTCTTCCGTGACGGGTACGGCGGGTTGACCGAAGTCGAAGGCGACCGGGTTAATCTCTGCTTTCTGACGACGGAAGCAACGCTGCTGGAAGCCAAAGGCGACCGCCAACGGCTGCTTGATTTAACCTTGCGCGCAAACCCGGCGGCGCGGCGGCGCTTGCAACACATGGAAGTTGACGGCGAATGGCTGGGCACGGGGCCGATCATTTACGGACGCCGGAAAACAATCCCCGGCGTGCTGGCCATCGGTGACGCCGCTGCGTTCATTGATCCGTTCACTGGCAGCGGAATGCTGTTGGCATTCACCAGCGGCGAGCTGGCTGCCACAGTCGTCAACGAATGCTTCACTCAGAGAAACCCCGGCGCATGCGATGTGGAAGCGATCATTAAACGGTACAATGAACTTTACCGCGCGCAGTTCGGCTGGCGATTCCAGATTTGCGCCATGCTGCGAGGTCTGGCCTTCAAACCAACGACGCGCAATGCTCTGATGACAATCCTTTCACGCCATCAAGGCTTGATGAAGCTGGCCGCGCTGAGCACTAGACAGCGAGGCCTGAAAACGAATTCAATTTGAGTCAGTACCCCTAGCGGCATTGACCTGCATCTCATCGGTAACAGGAGAAATGACAATGAAAAAAATGATTCTTTCGTTAATGGCAACGGCGTTGGTTGCTGTTGCCGTGCTGGCGCAAAACGCCCAGGAACTTTTGCCCAAGCGCGCGACACTGGCCGTGCGCTATGTTGAAAACAAAAAGACGACCGTCAATCTGACCGGCACATCGCTGGCGCCACGCGTCACGGGCAAAGCCGACGTCGAGTACAAAAAGAACGATGCGCGCATCAAACTGAAAGTCGAAAACCTGGACAGCCCGCAAACATACGGCGTGTTTTACACGACGTATGTCGTCTGGACGATTACCCCAGAAGGCCAGGCCGACAACTTGATTGAACTGCCCAGCGGATACACTGCCGAACTGCAAGCTCGCACGTCGGCGCAGACCTTCGGCATCATCATCACTGCCGAACCGCACAGCGCCGTCAAAAATCCTTCGCCAAAAGTCGTCGTCGAGACAACACTGCAAAAGAATGCGACCGCCGGAGTGCAAACTCTTCAAGCTGAATATCGCGCTGACCGTGGCAATCTGTATGAAACCAACGACAGCGATTCGCTGAAGGCTGATTACACCACGCCGCGTCTGGTGCTGGGCGCGCGCCGTTCGCTGGACATCGCGCGCAAAGCCGGTGCTAAAGAGTATGCGGCCAATGAATGGAAGCAGGCTGAAGCCAAGCTGAACACACTGGAACAAATCTGGCCGCGCAATTTGAAAGACGAAACGAAGTTCAGCGGTTTAGCGCGCGACGTTATGCGATTGGCGCAGGTCGCCCGCGATCTGGCCACCGAACGCGAAGAGCAGGCCCGCATTGAGAACGAACGGCAGGAACGGATGCGCCGTCTGGCCGAAGCGAAAGGAGAGGTCGAAAAAGCGCAGGCCGACGCCGAACGGACCAGGCGAGAAGCGGACAAAGCCAGAGCCGACGCAGAGCGCGCCAAGATGGAAGCCGAGAAGGCGGAACGTTCAGCCGCTGAAGAGCGAGCGCGACGCGAACAAGCCGGACGCGAAGCCGACATCGCCAGAGCCAAAGTCGAAGGCGAGCGGATGAAAGCGGAGTCCGAGCGCCGCACCGCTGAAGACGCAGCCAGACGCGCTGAAGCCGATCGCGCCACCGCGCGGGCCGATGCCGACCGCGCCCAAAAACAGGCCGACGACGCCAAGCGTGAACGCGACGCGGCTTATCAAAAGCTCTACGTTTCGCTCTCTGAAATTCTGGATACCAAACGCGAATCGCGCGGCTTCATCGTCAATCTGGGCGACGTACTCTTTGACACCGGCAAGGCCACGATCAAACCTGCCGCCCGCGAAAAACTGAGCAAGCTTGCCGGAATCCTGCTGGGTTATCCAGGCACGCTGACGCTGGAAATCGAAGGCCACACCGATTCGGTCGGCTCCGACCAGTTGAACAATAAGCTCTCGCAAGACCGCGCCGAGGCCGTCAGCAGCTACCTGACGCAATCCGGCGTCAAGCCGGAGAAGATCAAAGCCGCGCGCGGGTTCGGCAAGACCAAACCCATCGCAACCAACGACACCGCCGCTGGCCGCCAGCAGAATCGCCGCGTCGAAGTCGTCATCCAGGATGCTGACGCACAGCAGAAGCAGCAATAAAGCGATTTGTGTTTTTCAACGCCAAGACGCCAAGTCCGCCCAGAGAACAAAGTCAGAAACTCTGCTTTGTTTGCTTGGCGATCTTGGCGTCTTGGCGTCTTGGCGTTGAAAAAGTTTTACAGTTACGCTTCAACGAATGAAAATCATCACTCTGGACAATGTCTCCAAACGCTACCGGCTGAGCCAGCTCGGCGCGAAATCCATTCGCGAAGAATTGGCGCGCCTGTTCGCACGCAATGGAACCGGCGACAAAGAAGAGTTCTTTGCGCTGCGTGACGTCAGCTTGGAAATTGAACAGGGCGAAACAGTCGGGTTTATCGGCCCGAACGGGTCGGGCAAAAGCACGATCCTGAAGCTGCTGGCGCGCATCATCTACCCCACGCGCGGCAAGATCACCGTGGGAGGGTCGGTGGCGTCATTGATTGAAGTCGGCGCGGGCTTTCACCCTGAATTAACCGGACGCGAAAACATTTTTTTATATGGTTCGATTATGGGCATGCGACAGGCGGACGTGCGCGCCAAGTTCGACCGCATCGTTGAATTCGCAGAGATCGAACGTTTCATTGAGACGCCGGTCAAACGCTATTCGTCAGGGATGTACGTGCGGCTGGGGTTCGCCGTCGCTGCGCATATCAATCCGCACGTGCTGTTGGTAGACGAAGTGCTGGCCGTCGGCGATGCGTCGTTTCAAAACAAATGCCAGCAGCGCATTGAAGAGCTGCGCCGCAACGGAATGACCATCGTCTTTATTTCGCATGACATGACAGCAGTCGAACGGCTGTGCAGCCGTATCTTTTTTTTGCGGCAAGGAGAGGTGCAAGCCGTTGGCACGCCGCACGAAGTCATCCGCAAGTATTATGACGAGATCGGTTTGGAACCGGAGGCCGCGCGATGAGGCTGAGCGTGCTGATCTGCACGCGCAATCGCGCACAATCATTGGCGGCCACACTGGCCAAATTTGAATGCATCTTTAAGCAGGGGGCGAAACGTTTCCCTGATCATTACGAACTGGTCATCGTTGACAACGCTTCGACTGACAATACGCGGCAAGTCGCTGAAGCGTTCATCACCCTGTTTCCTGGCTGTGCGCGCTATTTGTACGAAAGACGGCCTGGCCTTTCTCGCGCCCGCAACACAGCCGTCAAAGCCGCGCAAGGCCAGATCATAGTGTTCACAGATGACGATGTGCTGGTCGCTGAAAACTGGCTGGATGAGATTGACCGCGAGTTTTCAAACGATCCGGATTTGTTTGCGCTTGGCGGACGCGTGGTGCTGGCGCGCGACACCTTACAGGATGTCGCGATCTTCGATGTTGACGAGCGGCGCGAAATTACCTTTCCCAACAGCGGCGGCGTGGCGATGGGCGCGAACATGGCTTTTCGACGCGAACTGTTTGACCGCATCGGGCTGTTTGATGTGCGGCTGGGCGCGGGGACTTTTTTTGCCGGTGGCGAAGACATCGAACTGATTTACCGCGCATTGAAGGCGGGTTATAAATTTGTTTACGCGCCAAACGTGCTGGTCGCGCACGATCACGACCGCACAACAACTCAGCAGGCTTGCCGATTGATTTACGGATATGGCAAATCCTACTCGGCTTACATTTTGAAACACGCGTTGCAGGGCGATTCTTACGCGATGCGAATGACGTACTGGCTGGTCAGCGGCCTGCCCTGCCGTTGGCGCCGACAAAGCAGTGATGCTCCCGATGCGCTCAAGCGGCGGCGCGCCCAGGTTCGCGGCATCCTTGTCGGTCTATTCACCGCCCCGTTGCCAATGTTGTTCAGGGATAGTCAGGAGAAATGAGTTTTCAAGTGATACATCAAGACAAAGCCGCTGCCTGGCGCAAAGCGTTGTTATTACCTGGCGAAACGGACATGGTCGAAAGCGGGTTACGTGAATTGGCGGAGTATTTCGGCATCAGCCGCGAAGCCGCTCGCCAGCAATGCCTGGACGCGCTGGCCGAATCGAAGCGGGAATGGGAGGCCGCGCCGCGCCGCTCGCTGGAACAGATCAAAGACTTCTATCGTTCGACGCGCAGTTACATCTTTGAACACGTCTGGTGGCACGCGACCGATATCGAAACCAATTCAGCGAACGTCGAAATCCTGCGTTGCGCAATAAGCCGGGGAGCACGCGATTACCTGGATTTCGGTTCTGGCGTCGGTGCAAATGCGATTCTCTTCGCTCATCATGGTTTCCAAGTCACGCTGGCTGACATTTCGACGCCGATGTTGGAGTTCGCGCACTGGCGTTTGCAGCAGCGCGGGATGGCGGTCACGTTGATTGATCTGAATCAGCAAGCTCTGCCGTCCAGGCAATTCGATTTTGTTACGGCAGTTGACGTGCTTGAACATCTTCCCCGCCCCAAAGACGAACTGAAGCAAATCAGCTTGGCAATGAAAGAAGGTGGCGCGCTGACCTTCAACTGCCGCGCGGGCGAAGACGATGAGCGCCCGATGCACGTGTTGAAAACCGCCAATCCCGTGCGGCAGGCCCTGCGCGCGTGTGGATTTCGCCAACTGGAAGCGGAGCGCTTGCGGCAACTGGATTTATCAGTCGTTGAGCGAATCGCGCAGACCAGTTGGGAAAATTGGAGGAAAGCGGTTTATGACGGCGTTCTTTATAGCCGGCTTTTCACGCCCAATGCGTTCAATGGAAATGGCAAGCCTGTGCGCCACCCGCAACGGGTCTACTTCGAACGTATCGAATCTGTCTTGCAGTCCGAACCTAGTGGCCCACGAACGCCCGGGCCACGGCATTGCTGGTTGGACGTTGGCTGTGGGCGACACTTGATTCCGCATTGGATGGGCGGGCACGCAGAGTGGGAAGCGAAACTTACGGCGCACGCGGGCTTGCTGGCTGGCATTGATCCGGACCTAGCGGCATTGCGGGATAACGATTCTTGCCGGCTCAAATCGAAGGCTGATGCCACCGCGCTGCCGTTTGCCAATGGCAGCTTTGATCTGGTGACCAGCAACATGGTGTTTGAGCACGTTGAAAACCCGCTGGTCTCATTGATTGAAATTCGCCGTGTGTTGCGGCCTGGCGGGCGGTTGCTGGTGCTGACGCCGAATTGGCTGGACATTGTCACGATCGCAGCCCGGATTGTTCCTAATCGCTTTCATCCGGCCATCGTTTCGCGCGTTGAAAAGCGCGGCGCGGCTGATGTTTATCCCACCTACTTCCGCTTCAACCGGCCGCGCACCATTGAAACCTGTTTGCGCGAGGCAGGCTTCAAACAATGGCGCATTGAACAAATTGAACATCCCGACGCTTATTCTCACGTGCCCGTCGCTGCCCGCGTTGAATCCGCGTGGCATAGAGCAGCGCATCGCTGGCCGGCATTGCGCGGCGTATTGCTGATTGAAGCAGAAGCCGGGGAATAGCGTTTCTAACCTGGTGTCGGGACACTTTCGAAAACCGGCTTTGGTTTTCGCCGCTTTAGCGGCGGCTGGCTTTAGCCCGGCCGTTTCAACGCCGGGAAGCCGTGCCCGAATTGTTCCCGTCGCGTCGCGACGGGTGAATTGGGGCCACTGTCACGTGAATTTCAAGCGTCACTCGCGTGACGCGAATCTCATTTGCTCGCTCACTCAGCACTAAAGTACTGGGCTAAACTCAACCGCCGCTAACGCGGCGAAGAGCCAGAGAACAAAAAATAATAGTGTCCTGACTTCAGGTTTCCGGCTTCCTTTTCATCAACGAATGATCAACTTCCCTTTCAGCATGTCCATCCCGCAGGCGAATTTGATCTCGCCTGTTTTGTCGGGCGTGAATTCAGCAACGACAGGCTGATTGAAAGGCAGCTCGCGCTTGATGCCGTAATCTGGAATCACAACTTCGGTTCCGCAACTGACTTCAACTTTGCGCGTAAAGGTCACCCGCGTGGGAACGCCTTTCCGCAATTTGATGCTGTCTGGCTCAAACCCTTTCTCCGTCAGCAAGACATTCACGGTTTGGGTTTTCGCCTTGCTGCTCGTTGTCGCCAACGACGATGGCTGCTGCGGTTCTTGCGGTTGCATCGCGCTTGTTGAAACGCTGGTGGTGAGCTGCGCCGGATTGAGCTTCAGACTTTCAGCGCGCAACAGAAAGCTGCCTTCTGTCACGACGCGGTCGCCTGCCGCGACGCCGCTGTCAATCGGAACCAAGCCATTCATTTCAGTCCCGGCAGTAACATCGCGCTGTGCAAAAATGCCTGGCTTGTCCGTGACAATGTATACGACCTGTTTAGCGCCAATGAATTGCAACGCCGCACGGGGCACGGTGGCGACAGTTTGCCCGCTGGTTGCTGCGGAAGCACTGCCGAAATTCACATCAACAAACATCCCCAGACGCAGCACCTGGCCCGGATTGCCGACTTCCACGCGCACTTGCGAAGTGCGCGTTTGCGCATCAACGCGCGGATCAATGTAAGAAACGCGCCCGCTGAAAGTCCTGCCCGGATAAGCCTGCGTTGTAACCGTCGCCGTCGTTCCAGCGCGCACCGCCGCGAAGTCTTTTTCATAAACCTGGCCAATCACCCAAACCCGCGACAGATCAGCGATGCGGAACAGTTCCTTGCCAGTCATCACCACTTCACCGGTATTGATCGTGCGGCTCAGAATAGTTCCTTGCGCGGGAGCTTCGACGGCAATCAACGACGAAACCTGGCTAGCCTTGCCCAGCTCATCAAGTTGCTTTGCCGTCATTCCAAGCAGCATCAATTTCTGGCGTATTGAGGAAAGGTTGGCCTGTTCGGTCTTGTATTCGGCGTTGACCGCTTCAAACTCTTCGCGGCTGGCGGCGCCGATTTCGACAAGCTGTTCCGTGCGGCGAAACCGCTGATGATGTTTTTCGAGTTCGGCCTGCATCTTCAAATATTCGGCCTGCGCATCAGCGAGTTCCGTGCTGAAGATGACCGCCAGCCGCTGCCCGCGCGCGACCGTGTCGCCGAGTTGCACGCCGACTTCGCGCACGATGCCGCCGGCAATCGGCAACACGGGCGTTTCCTTGTAAGCATTCGATTCAACCGTGCCCGTGCTGCGAAGGGCGTTGTCCGGCATCGAGGCATTGGGTTGTGCCGTCGCCGGCTCAACCTTGATATGGGCGTTGGCCAGCTTGTCAGGCGGAATCTCGATCAGCACATCGCCGGGATGCGGCGCAAAGCCGGATGATGAACCGCCTGCCACAGGCGCGGAAAAATCCACAGACGGTTCAGGCACAGGACGACCGGCAAGCGAACTGCCACGCGAATCGCGCATCAGGAAAAACACTGTGGCCGCCGCCGCGACGACCAGCAGAAGCGTGACGGCGACAATCCATCGTTTGCGATTCGGCGAAGCGGATGTTTGCTGATTATTCGATTGATGTTCCATTTCTCAATTCCTGAGTCAGTACCGCGAGCGGTAGCGAGCGGCGCTCCCGCAGTAATCTGCTTGTGGAAACTCGCTCGCTACCGCTCGCGGTACTGATCCGAAGAAGCGGTGGCGCGCTCGATCTCGACCCGCGCGTCGAAATATTCCTTGAGCAGATCGGTGAAGCCCGTTTCGATCTCGACGTAGCGGCGCTGTTCGGCGATGTAATCGAGCACGGTCTTCTGGCCGAATTCGTAAGTCTGGCGAATCACGTCCAGGTTCCGCGCTGCATTCTTGAGCACTTTTTCGCTGTAAAGATTCATCGCCTGGCCTGCGTGATTGAAGCGGGCGTATGCGGCGGCGATTTCATTGCGCGCGACCTTTTCGGCAAATTCGCGGCGGATGCGCGCGGCATCGAGCGCCGCCGCCGCCGCTTCGATGTTGCCCTGATTTTTGTTTCTGGTCGGCAGCGCGACTTTGACGCCGAAGGTCAGGTTGTGAAAGACGCCCGTCACCGGCACAAGCACGCTCGCATCGTTGAAGCCGCGCACCCCGTAGCCAAAACTCATTCGTTCGTAGTTGGCGAAGATGCCGGCGTCAACGCGGCCTTCAACGCGCGCTTGTTCCAGTTGCGCCGCGGCCAGGCTTTCCGCCGCGCGTGCGGCAATCAAGTCAGGCCTTTTGAGCAACACCTGATTGATCACTTCGCTTTGCGAAGGCGGCTGCCAGCCGGCGGCAAGCTCATCGCGCAACAGCAAAGCTTCCTCAGGCAACATCCCGAGGACCTTCTTCAGTTCCAGCATCGCGACTTCGGCGCGGCTCTCGAAACCGATGCGCGTTGCTTCAACGCGGCTCATCTCGACAAAAAGCAGGTTCTGTTCCAGCGGCGCGCTCTTGCCCAAATCCACACGGGCGGCGGTCAGGCGGTGCGATTCGCGCGTCAGCGCGAGCAGATCGTCGCTGAATTTCAGATTGCGCGCGGCGGCAATGGCTTCGGCATATTTCATTCGCACTTCCGCCGCCAGCTTGCGTTCGAAGTCGCGGACTTCGGCTTCGCGCATTTCGATTTCGCGCGCGGCAACGTCAACCCGCGCCCGGCGACGGCCATTCAATTCCAGCGGCAATTCGATCCCCACCATCTGATTGTTGTCCGGCGAAGTGGCCGCCCGCATGCCGCTGGCTTCAATCATCGGATTGGCCTTCAGCCCGGCCTGCCGCCAGCGCCCGCGCGCTTCGGCGATCATCTGCCTCGCCGCCTGCAACTCGCCGTTCTGTTCCAGCGCGCGTTTGACTAGATCGTCAGACGTTACGCCGCTCACCGGATCAATAAAGCGCGATTGTGTTGTCGCCTGGTTGCGCTCAACGATTGATTGCGACGGGGCCGGGGCCGCAATCAAGCTCAGCAACAACGACGCGCCGATAATTTTGTAGAGTTTCACTTCGATCATGACTGATCACCGGAATTGT
>JBDSAM010000048.1:0-3696 GCA_039922135.1 Blastocatellia bacterium | reverse complement strand
GCGTTCGACGCCGTCGCGTTCGGCCTTGTTAATAACGAACAGATCGCCGATCTCCATAATTCCAGCTTTGATCGCCTGAATGCCATCTCCCATACCCGGAACCAGAACAACCACCGAAACGTCTGCCGCTTTAACAATCTCAACTTCGTCCTGTCCGACGCCGACAGTCTCTACCAAAATTCTATCGTAGCCAGCGGCATCCAGAACGGCAACCGCATCCACCGTCGCGCGCGCCAATCCACCCAGATTCCCGCGCGTTGCCATCGAACGAATGTAAACGCCGGGATCATTGGCCAGCGCCTGCATGCGAATTCGGTCACCAAGAATCGCGCCGCCCGAAAAAGGGCTGGATGGATCAACCGCGATAATACCAATCGTCTTTCCAGCCGACCGGTAATGCATCGCCAGTTTGTCCACCAGCGAAGATTTGCCCGCCCCCGGCGCACCGGTAATACCAATCGTCACGCCTTTCCCCGTATGCGCAAACAATGCCTTCAGAATGCCGTTCGCATCCGGCGCGTCGTTTTCGATCTTGGAGATGGCGCGGGCAATCGCGCGCAGATCGCGGGAAATGATTCGGTCAACCAGTGAAGCGGTCATTAGTGATAGCAGCACATAACAATGGGGTCAGCGGTCAGCAGCAGGTCGCAGACTATACCCGCAACCGGCCGCAATTTCCAACTCGCATTCCAAACGGTAAAAGTTATAATCACGCGGCATCAAGGCTGGAAGAGATCAATCCCACAACAACAAAACGGAGGTGCGCGATGACTGCTGACTGGTTGACGACACTGGGCACGGCGATGGGTTCGGCGTGGTTGTCGGGAATCAACTTATACGCGACCGTCGTTACGCTGGGTCTGCTGGAACGCTTTCACCTGGTCAAGCTGCCCGGAGATTTGAACATTCTGGGTAACTGGTGGGTGATTGGCCTGGCTGGCGGAATGTACGCGATCGAATTCATAGCTGACAAGATTCCGGCGGTGGATTCGGCATGGGATGCGGTTCATACCTTCATCCGCGTGCCAGCCGGAGCGATTCTGGCGGCGACCGCATTTGCCGATTTTGATCCGAGCGTTAAATGGACAGCGATGATTTTGGGCGGCGGCATCGCCCTTGGATCGCATGGCACAAAAGCCGCGACTCGACTGGCTGCCAACACCAGCCCCGAACCGGTTTCAAACATCGCGCTCAGTCTGGGCGAAGATGTTTTCACGTTCGGTTCAACGATTTTGATGGCGTTCTTCCCCATCGTAATGCTGGTCGTCGTAGTGATCTTTTTGATTCTGCTGATATGGCTGGGGCCAAAAGTACTGCGCGCGCTGAAGCGTTTGATGGCGCGCATGCGCGGTTTATCGCAGGATCAGGCTGGCAGTAGGAGTTCATGAGTCTTATAGGTTGATTCCGCGTTGCTCGTAAAACTTAACTACTTCCGCTGCAACATCATCCCAGGAACGCGCGCGAGTAACGCCAGCAATCTTCTGCCGATCCCAAGCGGCTATCAACGCGGCCTTGATCTGCGCTGCAAAGTTCTCCGCAGATGGCGATGCGACCACTCGACCATTGGTTGAATCCACAAATTCCCGAATTCCATCTATCTCCGCCACTACTACCGGCAGCCCGCAGGCCATCGCTTCAACAACGACGTTCGGGCAACCTTCGCGGTAACTGGCCAGACAAAACAAGTCAGCGGCGGCGTACCAATCGGCCAGAGCGGCTTGCGGCTTTGCGCCGGGCAGAAAGACGTTGTCCTGTAATGCAAGATTGAAGATTTGGGATTCGAGGACCCGGCGTTCGTTGCCTTCGCCTATAACAATTAGCTTGAGCGGCTTGGGTGGATTCAACTTCTTCTCCCGTGCTTCCACTGCCAGCAGCGCCATTGCGCCGATCAGCCGGTCAATCCCTTTGCGCGGAATCAGCGCGCTAACGGTAAGGATGATCTGGTCTTCCGCATTCAGCCCAAGTTTGCGCCGGGCAGCTTCCCGATCACCCAGGTGAAAGGTTTCGCGGTCAATGCCGTTCGGGATCACGGCGATCTTTTGGCCGACGATGCCCAGCGCCACCATCTGCTGTTTCAGCGCGCCGCTGACGGTGATGATGCCTGCCGCGCGGTTTAATGCATTGATGATCTTCGGCCGGATGTAGGGCAGATGCGAAAAGTGATTGATGTCAGTCCCGCGCGCAGAAATCACAACCGGAATGTTCAACCGCCGGCCAAGTTCGACCGCCGCGAACCCGTCCGGGTAAACATAATGCGCATCAATCAAATCAAACGGCTTTTCTGTGTGCAGCCTGCGCACTGTTTGCCACGCGCCCTTCGCCATCCAGCTTCCATAAAAACGCATTCCGACTTTCGGCGTCACCAGGTAACGCGGATAGAAAGTCGGCAGCCCACCAACTTCTTCAACCTCCGGCACCCGCGCCAGGCGCAGCCAATGTTGCGGCAAGCGGTTCAGTCCCGTAAGCGGTAGCGAGTGAGTGAACGATTTGGGGAAATATGGCACCGGCGCGACGACACGAACGTTCACGCCGTCCAATCGCGCCATCGCCGCCACGCGGTGTTTCACAAAGACGCCGAAGTTCGGCTGCTCAACGTTCGGCCAGAGCGAAGTGAAGGTCAGTATATTCATCGTCATCTAGACTGGCGCACAAACGTCCGTTGCCACATTCGAAACATCAGGATCGCCCACAGCGGCCGCGAATAATCGCGCCACCCCGATTGATGCTGCTGCCACAGCTTCGCCACCGCTTGCTGTTCCAGCCAGCCATCATTCGCCACTGAATCGAACAGAGCACTTTCGGCCAGTTCGCGCAGATCGCCGCGCAACCATTCAGCCAGCGGCACAACGAACCCTTGTTTGCGCCGCGTCAGAATTTCCGGCGGCAGCAACCGGCTCATCGCGCGTTTGAAGATGTACTTCCCTGTCCGCCCGCGTAATTTGAAGTCTGATGGAATGCGCGCCGCCAATTCCATCAACCGGTGATCGAGCAAGGGGCAGCGGACTTCCAACGAAACAGCCATGCTGGCGCGATCAACTTTCACCAGAATGTCGTCGGTCAGATAGGTTTTGATGTCTACGTATTGCGCCCGCGCCAGTGGGTCGGTAGTGTTCGCGCGGTAATAATGATCAGCGAATAGATCAAACGGATCGTAGCCTCGCAACTGCGCGTGAACCTCCGGGCTGAGCAATCCGTCACGTTCGTTGGCGGTCGCGCCGTATACCGAATTGAAATACCCCCGTGCCGGATCAAGCGATAAGTTTCGCAACGTGGCTTTGGCGCGCAAAGGGCGTGGCAGCCAATCGGCTTTGGGATAAACATTAGCAAGTGCGCCAAACAGTGGGCGGCGAAAGGATGCTGGAACAAATTCCCGAATGCGATTTTCCATGGCATCGAAGGCATAGCGGCGATATCCAGCGAAGCTCTCATCGCCGCCATCGCCCGACAGCACAACGGTGACGAATTCGCGCGCGGCTTGAGAAACATAAAACGTGGGGATGGCAGAAGCATCAGCGAACGGTTCGTCATAATGCCAAGCCAGCTTTTCAATAATGCCGGCCGCGTCCGGCGTGACGATGCGTTCGTGATGATCGGCATTAAGGCTTTTGGCAAAGCTTCGCGCATCGCCAAGCTCGCTATACTTCTCTTCATTGAAACCGATGGAGGCTGTGACGACAGGCTGTTCGGACATTTGGT
>JBDSAM010000047.1:0-4290 GCA_039922135.1 Blastocatellia bacterium | reverse complement strand
GGGGTATCGCAGTACGATGCCACGCAGCAGCGGTTCGTGTCCGTTCCGGTTGATCTGGGGCCGGAAGGCGATCAAGTCTTCTTGATTCTGTACGGTACAGGCTGGCGTTACCACAGTTCGCTGTCGGCGGTGACAACGAAGATTGGCGGCGTGAATGCGGAAACATCTTACGCTGGATTGCAGGGAGATTACGCGGGATTGGATCAATTGAATGTGCGCTTGCCCCGTTCGCTGGCTGGGCGGGGCGAAGTGGATGTTATGTTGAGCGTTGATGGCACAGCAGCGAACGTCGTGCGCGTCAGCGTCAAATAAGAAAGTAGCGATCTGTCCCCCAGCATAAAACCGGTCGGAGTGATTCAAATCATTTCGATCGGCTTTGCTCATTCTTGCCAGGATATTTTCGCGGAGGCTTCAGGTCGGCTTCATTCACAAATTGAATCGGCGCGGAAAAGATTGGCGCGGCTTTTGTTGTTATCACAGGCAGTACCTATTAATTCGAGTTTAGACTAACTGGATTCATTTTTATCGGAGAGGACAGCGGTAAAAGGCTTGCCAAATACCGCTGTCAGGTAGTGCGATTGAAGTGTGAAAAACAAAAACACTACCCAATCGCAGCTTAGCAAGTTGGCGGCTTTCCGCCAATCGGTCTATGGATGTTTGACACGGGCGCGCGATGCGCTCTTTGAGTTGATAGACGCCGTCTTGACTTCGCCCGGCATCGCTTCATTCCCGGAGTTGTCTTGTGCGCCGTGCTTCCGCCGTCAGTGGCCGAGCGTCTACGAAGCCTTACAAGATGGGAAACTCAACTCGCCGGACTTGCTCAAACTCGAGATCAAGCATCTGCCGCCGTGTGGCCGCCCCTTGCTGGTGGGCGATCACACGGCCTGGAGACGAGTCCAGGCGCGCACGCTCAAGGATCGCTCATTCGTCCATCAACCGACGCCGATCAAAGGGCAAAAGCCGATTAGCATCGGATACCGCTTCAGTACGTTGGGGGTGGTGCCGGAAGCTTCGGGGAGTTGGTTTCTGCCTTTGCTCCACGAGCGCATCGAAAGCGAGGCCACGCCCTCGGCCAAGCTGGCCGGGCAACTCAAACAAGTCTGCCCGCTGTTGGCCGAGCAGATGCCAGAGCGTCCGTTGGGCTTATTCGATAGTGAATTCGGCAGCGCGGAGTTTCTTAATCAGACCGCCGGGATTGATTGCGACCTGCTCTTTCGCGTCAAACCGAATCGCAAACTGCGCCGCGCGCCAGGGGCTTATCAAGGTCGTGGCCGCCGCCCGGTGCATGGCGCGGTCTTTCGGCTGTCGGATACCAAAACCTGGCACAGGCCCGACGAACAATGGGAATGCGAAGACGAGAAGCTCGGGCCGGTCAAGATCAAACGCTGGGATAATCTTCATTTTGAAGATGCTCCACAGCGCCCCATCACTTTGTTGCGAGTCGAAAGGCCATCGGCGCGGGGCAGCAGACGTGATCCGCGCGTGGTCTGGCTCGGTTACTGCGGGCAGCAAAAGCTGCCGGCGCAGGATGCGACCTGGCGCCAGTATTTGAGCCGCTACGTCATCGAGCACTGGTACAGGTTCATCAAGCAATCGCTGAACTGGACGTTGCCGCAGCTTTCGACTCCCGAGCAGAGCCAGTTGTGGAGCAGCTTGCTGCTGATCGCGAGTTGGCAATTGTGGCTGGCACGGACAGTGGCACAGGACAATCCGCGCCCCTGGCAAAAGCCGCAACCGCCGGAGAAAATGACGCCGGGTCGGGTTCAGCTTGGGATGAACGGAGTTTTGGCGGGGATTGGTACGCCAGCCGAAGCGCCCAAAGCTCGCGGAAAATCGCCGGGCTGGCCTGTCGGGCGGATTCGCACCAAGCGGACACGCTACGCAGTGATCAAAAAGCAGTCTCAACAGGCCACCCAAGCCAAGAAAGATGCGCTGACATCTGGTTCACGAGCGGCCTGAGCTTGATCTAGCAGCCTGTCGGAGAGAAGATCTACACAGTCTGTCAACTGCCGTTTGGCCGCAAATTCTGCTTTGGTTTTAGTCTATCGAAGGTTTTTTGGGACTCTTTTCGACTCCTTTTTCAGCCTCCGGACACACTTATCCCAGGACGCCATGCAGCCGCTTAACATTGAACGCTAAACACACCAAACACCATTCGCCCGCCGCACCGACCAATCCCCGCAATGAGAACTGTCGGAACCCCAAGACCTCTTTGATGATTCCGATCACTGGTTCCACCGTGCATTTGCGTAAACCGTAGATCGCTTTGCCAATCTCGGTCTGAAGTTTATAGGCCATCTTCTCTTTGGCGCTCGCTTCTGCTGGCGGAGGCTCTGCCTGCTGCGCAAAATGATCCTGCCAACTCCGATGATGGCTCTCCCGTCCGGTGGCAATATAAGGCTCGATTTTTCGCGCTTCCAGTTCTTCAATGTTTTTCTCGCTGAAGTATCCATTATCGAGCGCCACCGCCTCTGGCTTGCCAACTCGCCGATCAATCGCTTCCACCGTGGGTACGGCCTGCTGCTTATCATTGGCGGCTTGACTGACGGCGTTGGCGACGATCAAGAGGCTCTTCTGATCGACCGCCACCTGGGCATTGTAATGTTGGTTGAATCCGTCATCGGTGCTGTTCTTCATCACCCGCGACCGAGGGTCGGTGAAGTTATACTGATCCTTCTCGTGCGGCCCCGGTTGAGGTGGTTGTGGCGGACGCCCTCCCGGTTTGCGGCCACTGTCTTGAGCCTTGCGCTCGCGCTCGCGCAACTTCTCTTGATAGGCGGCCAACTCCGCCTGGTAACGTTCCTGGGCGCGCTCTTCAAGCGCCGCCTTGGCTTTTGCCAGACGCTCCAACCGCCCCTGCCGAAACTTGATTTCTTCCTCGACGCTTACGCCTTCCGGCAACTCGGCTTGTTCGGCTACTTCGGCCAGGCGGAACAACTCCTCGACTTCACGCTTGATCGTCACTTCCATCTCCAACAGCCGTTTGTAACTGACGGCTTTGCTCTTTGAAGCATCAGCGTGGACTTTGCTGCCATCCAGGCTCAAGTTGCCCAACTTCAGCACACCGAACTCCTGCGCCAGCAACAACACTTCAACAAACAACTCTTTGATCTCCACTAGAAAGCTCCGGCGAAAGTTGGCAATCGTGTCGTGGCCGGGATGCCAATCTCCGGCCAGGAAGCGAAAAGGAAGCCAATCACAGGTCGCGCGCTCGATTTTCCGGCTGCTAAAAACTCCCGTGCAGTAGCCATACAAAAGCAAGGCAAAAAGAATCTCCGGCGCGTAGGGCTGACCTCCACAAAGGCTATAGCGCGCATAGAAACGGCTTAAATCGAGCTGGGCGACCAGATCAACGACGAAGCGAGCCAGATGGTCGGGTGGCAAAGCCTCACGCAACGAGACCTTCAAGTCCAGAGTTGCTTCATAGTCGGCAGTCTTAAATATTCTTGGCATAGCTCAAGTTTACAACCCGGCTCGCTGCCAGGCATAGTGAGTTCTCCGACAGGCTGCTAGGAATGCCCGACAGCTACTGCGTCAACGGATGAGTAGCCATTTAGTAAGCAAAAGCCGCATTCGGATATTTATGCAACAACGCCCCAAGGAAGACATAACCGAATACATCTCGAAAAACACGATCATTCCGTTTCTGTTCGACCGCGCCGCCAAAGATGTCGCTATTGCCTTCAAACCCACCGAAAGCGCCAGCGTCTGGCAACACCTACAACGAAATCCTGACCGGTACATTTACGCTGCCGTGCGCAAGGGCGTGATTGACGAAGCGGGCGAGGTTATCCCATTGCCTGCCAAGATTGCTGCCGGTGTTGATGAGGTAAGCAATCGCGACGGATGGAACAAGACTGCCGATGCAGCTTTTGGTTTGCCGACAGAAACCTGGCGCGAACACGTGGCGCGGCGCAAACGCTGTCTGGAATTGCGCGGCAAATTGCTGAACGGCGAAATCCATACGGTCAACGATTTGATTACCTGGAATCCGGATATTCGCCAGTTTGCGCAGGACGTGATTTTGCAGACTGACGACGCGGCGCTAGTGCGCGCCTTTTACCGGGCGATTGCCGGGCGCGTGCCTGAAAAATCAAACGAGCACTTTGAACACGGCCTGACCGTACTCGACCCGACCTGCGGCAGCGGCGCGTTTCTGTTTGCCGCGCTCAACATCCTGCAACCGCTTTACGAAGCCTGTCTCGACCGCATGGAAGCCTTCGTCGCCGAAGCCGACCAAAGCGGGAAATCTAAAAGCCACGAAGATTTCCGCCGCGTGCTGGCGCAAAT
>JBDSAM010000046.1:0-2500 GCA_039922135.1 Blastocatellia bacterium | reverse complement strand
GTTCGCACTCTCTGTCGTACCACTGTTTCTAATGGTCATTGGTGCCATTCTGCGCGCCTCGCAAACTGGTCAGCCGCTCGAATTGCCAGCGATGTTCTTTCCGTTCGCGGCAGCGATGGCGGTCGTCGGTGGACTGGGCGGGGCATTCCTTTGGGTAGGGCTTCACCGGACGGCGTTCAAACAATTGCGCGGCGAACCAATCTCCGTGCGCGATCTGTTTTCAGGCGGGGATGTCTTTCTGCCGGTTGCTGGAGCTTTCATCGTTATCCAGATACTGACTGTGCTTGGATTCTCTCTTTGCATCTTTCCGGCTTTCGTTGTGGCTGGCATGCTCCACTTTGCGATGCCCTTAATCGTCGAACGCAGGCTGAGCATCGGAGAAGCGATCAGCGCAAGTTACAACGCGACAAAATCGAACTGGCCGATGTTCGTGCTCTTCGTCTTTATTCTTGGGCTGTTGGCTTCGGCTGGCGGCGCGGTCTGTGGCATTGGCTTGGTGGCCAGCTACCCATTGCACTTCACCATCACAGCCATCGCGTATCGCGACGTATTCGGCGTTGCTGCCGCGCGCAGCTTCCTGAATCAACAACAAATCTCAACCTCTTACGCGGGGACAGCCTGGGCACCGGGCACGGTTCCGCCGCCGCCACAATTCGTCACACCGCAGAAGTCCGAACAGACGCTAACCATTTGCGCTAACTGCGGCACGGCCATCAGCCGCGAGGCTCACTTCTGCAATAAATGCGGCAACCAGTTGAATGCCGCCCAGTGAATGCTGCCAGTGAATACTTACTAACACCTGAATGAACGAACGCCCAGCAGCACAAACGAGCAAGGAAAACGCCGCGATTGAGTTCGATGGCATTACCTTCCGGCACGCGGGTAAGCACGCAGGCCAAGCAGGCCACCAATCGGGTGACCTGCCTGGAGAAATGCTAATCCTGGACAATTTTTCGCTCGCCATTGAACGCGGCGAGACGCTGGCACTGGTCGGTCGGAGTGGCATGGGTAAGACCACGATCCTGAAACTGATCAATCGCCTGCTGCTGCCGCAATCCGGCGCGGTGCGCGTTGAAGGCCGTACGACCACTGAATGGGACGCCATCAAATTGCGACGCCACATTGGTTATGTGATGCAAGAGGTCGGCCTGTTTCCGCATATGACCATCGGGCGCAACGTGGCTGTCGTGCCGCGATTGGAAGGCTGGCCTGAGGATCGAATCAGTAAGCGTGTGGAAGAATTGCTGAATCTGGTTGGGCTTGATCCGGCGAAGTACCGTGACCGTTATCCGCGCGAATTGTCAGGCGGACAGCGGCAGCGTGTTGGCGTGGCGCGGGCGCTGGCGGTAGATCCGCCGATACTGCTGATGGACGAACCTTTCGGCGCACTTGACCCGCTGACCCGCGCCGAAATGCACCGCGAGTTTCATCGCATTCAATCGCAGGTTCGCAAAACCATCGTCTGCGTTACGCACGATATGGCCGAAGCCTTTGCGCTGGGGACGAAGCTGGGCGTACTGGCGGAAGGCAAACTGGCCGCGCTCGCCACTCCTGCTGAAATCGCGCGGTCAAATAATCCTGAAGTCAAAATCTTCCTTGATGCCCTGCCAAAAATAGAGCGCTAAGGAAGCTTAGCGCTTCATTTACAGCGGGCGGGACGCCCGCGCTCCCAGGTATGTTATGCGGCTGATCGAATTCTGGCTCAATCACGGCAGTGAATTTCTGGCAGCAATCTTGCGCCATCTGGCGCTGGTGGCGGCGGCAATTGGCGTGGCCGTGGCATTCGGCGTACCGCTGGGCGTGCTGGCGCATCGCCGTCCGCGCGTGGGGAATCCGTTGATCGGATTGGCCAACATCGTGCAGACGATTCCCAGCCTGGCGATGTTCGGCTTTCTGATTCCTTTGCCGATCATCGGCGGCATCGGCGCAAAGGCCGCAGTGATTGTGCTGATTCTGTACGCGCTGTTGCCGGTGATGCGGACGACCGTAAGTGGACTGACTTCGGTTGACCCGGCAGTGCGCGAAGCAGGGTTGGCAATGGGAATGACCGACCGGCAATTGCTCTTTCAGGTTGAACTGCCGCTGGCGCGTTCGGCGATTGTGGCCGGGGTGCGCGTGGCAACGGTCGTTGGCGTGGGCACGGCAACGATTGCGGCGGCGATTGGCGCAGGCGGTTTGGGCGAATACATCTTTCGCGGTGTGGCCAGCGTGGATAGCGTTGTCATTCTGGCTGGCGCGGTACCCGCGGCGTTGTTGGCATTGATCGCAGACTTTGTGCTGGGACGCGCCGAGCACTGGTTTTCGCCAGATGCTTCAGCAAAAGGGTCGCACGGCGAATCATCGAAGTTTACGGTGGCTGTGGCGGCAGGCGCAGCGATAATTATCTTACTAATTGCCGGATTATTATGGTCGGAACGCTCGCAAGGACGCATTGTCATTGGTTCAAAAGATTTTACCGAACAAGCCATCTTGGGCGAGATGATGGCGCAATTGATCGAAG